>JBBRDL010000047.1:0-25005 GCA_038203965.1 Chitinophagales bacterium
TCAAGTACTTGAAACACAGCGCCATGCAAATGCATCGGATGCGGGTCAATTCCTTCAGTATTATCAAAAGTCCAGATTTCAGTAGATCCGGCAATGATCGTTTCGTCAATCCGGTTTTCACTGTAGCTCTTGCCGTTGATCGTATGCATCGCCATACCACCACCGTGACCACCATGACTACCTTCATTGCTTATATCCAAAGTACGGTTGCGCGTAGACTGGCTTTCAGCGATAGTTTGGTAAGCATAAAGTGATCCAGGCAAAGTGAATGTATCGGGCTGATTTTCGTTCACCACAAATTTCAATACTTTAAATGATTGCTTCCCCTGATAATCACCTCCGGAAAAAGTTTTGCTTTCTATAAAAATCTCCGAGCCAATGGCTATGCCGGAGAAATCCACCAACACATCAACCCGCTCGCCGGGCGATAGCACTACATTGGAAACAAGTTCTGCGGAAGCCAGCAGTCCACCATCCGTACCGATGATGGTAAAGATGGCACCGTTGCTCAAAGCGAGATTGTAAATGCGTCCGTTCGAGCCGTTGAGAATACGCAGGCGGTACGTACGGGTAGAAACGTTTTGAAAAGGAGCATAGACACCGTTGACCAGAATGTGATCACCAAGCAATCCATTCATCACATCCATCATGAACGGCTCGTACGTCAGGGCCGTAGTATTTTTCAATAGCTTATCCTGAATGACGAGCGGAATTTCAAAATTGCCGGAAGGTAAATTTAATATTTGTTCTTCAGCATCGGTCACTTTGAAAAAACCGGCCAGGCCGAGGTATGCCTGCTTCGCTGTTGCCATATCAGGGTGCGGATGATACCAATACATTCCGGCACGATTGATCACCGGAAAAGAATAAGTAAAACTCGCTCCCGGTTCAACTATGTCCGCAGGATGCCCGTCCATATCTGAGGGAGTAAGTAAACCGTGCCAATGAATGTTACTGGGTTGAGAAAGTCCATTTTCAAATTGCGCCGAAAGCATATCCCCGTTGGCGACTTCGATAGTAGGTCCCAGGATGCCGCCGGTTTGATACCCCAACGCAGAGGTGCTTTTACCTGCTTTGAGTATAGCTGTCACTTGCTGAGCTTTCAGTGCGGCATTAGCGCCAACAACAGGTGGCTTGGGTAGTGCAACATCGAAAATCCCTTCGAGCACATTGGGCGCTTCGTCTCCGGGATTCATCATGCCATCATCATTGTTACAGGAAACGAAAGGAAGTAAGATGCTCCCACTCACCGCAACGGTAAGAGCGCCCATACCAGATTGATAGAAAAATTTACGCCTTTTCATAATTAGTGCATTTAGTTGACGGTGATAATGTCCGTTGCTTCGTCCGTTTTACTCATGTCCTCGTTAAACACTTCAAGCTTTACAGTGAATGTTCCGGGGGTGTTGTACACGTGGGTCGGCGTTTCACTAGAAGAAGTGGCTCCATCGCCGAAGTTCCATTCGTAATGATGCTCATTTTCGGAGCAATTAATGAAATGCGCTGTTTCACCGGCAGCGACCGTAGGTTGCTCGATTGTGAAGCAGGCCACCGGCGCTTTTTCCTCATCCTTATTACATGCAATAACGGTGAGGAGTAAGCTGAAGAGCAGCATGAAGAAATATTGGATTTTCATGATTTAATGATTTATAAAATGTTGGAAAGTAGTTTTTTGAATATGACTGCCGATTTCTTGCAGCACGCCTTGTGTGAAACGAATAAAGACGGCCAACTATTACCCATGCCGTTGCAAAAATGCGTACATAACGACAGCTCTATGCTAGAAAACGCAAACTGTAAAACGAGAAGACACGCCACATAATGTTGCTTCATCAGTTACCGATTATGGTAAAATGGTCACGGCATGCGCAAGGGGTAATAATAGCATTCTACCTGCCCCGGCTAGCTGAAACCAAATTTATGAATAAATGTCGATGCTTTGCATCTAGCTAAATGACTACGGCCTAAGACGTGATGAATTTTAACTGGGTAAGTTGACATGGTAGCGTCTTTGTCCCTGATAAACCACATCAATATTTCCGACTTGCCTGCGCCTTTCTATTTCTCCCTAATCCTAAAATGCCTAAAAGAAGTTAACTTGGTATAAGTGTGAATGATGTAAATCTTTTATAAAATTATGTAAGTTTTTAGACGTAAATTCACTAACCTTAGTACGTTATACTTTAAATAGCTCTTTACTAAATAATTAAAATTAAATTGATATCTATGAAGTATTTCTTTTCTGATATAATCATGGCAATTTATCCTTTATACAATTCTCATAATTCATTAAATAATTAAAATCACGATTATGAAACATGGAATAATTCTCATCTTTAGTATTCAGATTCTTTTATTTGGCTGTGGCCAGTCTGCAGATTCTCCTATGAGTAATGGAACTGCTTGGGGGCCAGGTTCATTCAATTCCAATGGCAAACGAATCTATTTTACAGCTACAAGTGAAAAAGGAACATCCATATCATATACAGGAGGTCCTATAAAGGGAATGATGATGGGTGGCAACCTTGCATGTGTATCATGTCATGGGACTGATGCAAGAGGAGGTATGCACACTATGCACACCGAAACGATGGATGCCCCGGATATACGATGGTCTGCCATGTCCAGCGGCCATCATGGCAATGAAGAAATGGGGGCCGAGCAGGAACACCAAGAAGATTATGATTTTGATGATTTTCGAAATTCGGTGGAGAATGGAAAGCATCCTGATGGAGATGTGGTAAACAAGGATATGCCACGTTGGCAAATGAGCGATGCCGATTTGAAAGATTTAATGAATTATCTGAAGTCAGTGGAATAGTGGCTTCGATATCAGAAATGATCACTATTACTTTTTAAATGTAATCCAATGAACCTATTTGCTATATTAATTTGTAGCGTCCTTTTAATTGGAATTGTCAAACCGTTAGCAGCACAGGAAAATGATGAAAGTAAAATGACGGATATGTTTGTTCATCCTTTTCTGGCGCATATGGCATTACCTGATAAGCCGGGAGAAATGAGTTTGCGGTTAACTGCTTTCCAGCAGAGAATTGGATCCACGGTTGGACAGGACTTAGTTGTACATATTGAAGCCGGTTTACTGCCAGGACTGGGATTACATATACGAAGCGACGGTATTAAGACGTCCCCTTATTCTGAAGTAATGGTAATGTATAGTTTTCTTCATGATGCCACGTATACTAATGGACTAAGTGTTTTTGGACAGGTCAGTATTCCAACAGGCCCTGCAAAGTGCAATTCGCTGAAATATCTTTTTGGATTTATCCGGGCGGTTAACTGCTCCTAAAATAGTGGTTATCGATGCAAATATACATTTCAATTTGGCCGACAAAATGGCTGAATATGAAAGTTCGTTTGTGTTCAAAGCCTCTAAAATGCTTTATCCGTAACTGGAACTCAGGGGTGAAATAACCGAGAATACTATAAGTTTGTATTCGCTGATAGGTCTTAAATTCAGAATAGCTGATGAAGTTGCACTGGGGGTAGGTATTCAGACCCCCATAACCAAAGAAAGAGAATATGATACCCAAGCCTTAATGACTTTGGACATTGCATTCTGATAATCTCGGGTTTTCAATTCAATAGCTTTATATGCAACACAATAAGTTAAATGAAGTGAAAAATTAAATATTAATCCGTTCTCCGATTAACCTAATGGTGTTATCTGGTATTGACGGTGTTATCAATATAGATGGTCATATGCAGAATCAGTGTCAGGCTAAGAATGTATTCCATGATTTTTGGAAAAACCTCATTGCTCCGTTCTGCATCAAAGTTGCTAAAGAATCAGCTAAATATGCTGCCACTGTCCATCCCACTTTTCAAGAGGAATAGCTCCTCAAACCGCTCTTTGTATTCAGGCTTACCATCAATGTAATTAATGGCCACAAAATCCTTGATCGAATCCTCCAGGGCCAAATTTGTTTGCGTTATTAATTATTGAATACTGAACCCAGGATTCGCCTTCGTAGCTCTATTCCAGTTTTTTCGGTACCGGCCGGTCGTACTGGCAGCATCCGTGTAATTTGTTATAGGCAGCATCCGTGGCCCGATGAGAATCGGAATCATATCCACTGGCCGCGATAGCTTTCTTGATATCATCCAACGCAACTACAGTGGAATTATAGCTAACGGTAATCATGTCCGTTTCCACATCCCAACTCGCCGATTTGACCCCGTCTACACTTTTAGCAGCCTTTTCGATGGTATTCTTACACATCCCACAATTTCCATACACTTTAAATGTATCCGTTTTTACATTGCCGCCCATAGCCGAAAGATGGAGAACACTCATGACCAGGATAGTTAAAATCAAACTTACATGCTTCATGTTGATATTATTTTAATTTTTTGATGTTGTGAATTTAGCAATAGCTATAAACAACTTAAAACGAATAGCTGGACCTATTTAGTTCGGCTAAACATGATTTTTAGGATGATTAACATGGCATTCACGCTCTTTACCCTTTCAATACAACCTTTATGGTTGTAAAATAGGATTCGTTTGAAATTGAAAGTAAATAGATACCATCAGGATAGTTCTCTAGGTTCAATTGTTGAACTGTTTGCATGTTTTGAATGGATATTAGATGTTTACCGGTGATATCCCTCAATTCAAGATGAGTTCCTTTTGTGCCATCGACCTGAGGTATTTCAACTATTAAATTGCCTGAAGTTGGGTTTGGCATAACCCTTACTTGCGATGCCAATTCATTCTCCACAATTGATGTTGGATCACCTGGTTCCATTTTAGTCAGTGTATTCTGCAGTCGATTGGTATACCAAATGGCTCCATCCGGACCTATTTTTATTCCTGTCAGGCCTGGTTGTCCTGTTTCAATTCGACCCATTTCCAGAAAGGCATTATCCATATCATAGACCATAATTTGACCTGTTGTATAATCCCCAACTAACAGTCTATTCTCAATGATTTCAATACCACATGGGCGCTCCAGGCTGTCGGCAACAACTTCCCAGATTACATTCCCCATTTCAGAATGCTCTGCCAAAGGCTCGTTAATCAAAGGCAGCGAATTGATCACATTCCCTGAATGTATATCCAGCCTGACCACTCGGTTATTGCCATTATCCACGACATATAGCCAGTTGGTCATTTTATCCAACACAAGATGACTAGGGACAATCCCATCTTTTTTCACCTGAATTTCATTATATCTGCGGACGGTTGCATCAGCATGATCATCATTGCCCGGACCATGATCGTCCTTAAAATCATAGCGCACGATCGTCTCATTCCAACCATCAAAAACCCAGAACACATTATCAGATTCACTGGCAATTCCCATGCTAAACGGACTGCCATGCAACATATCAAGGTGGCTCCCATTTCCTCCTGAGGGTTGAGCATATATGTCGGGATCACTTGACCATAATGCAGGACCGGTGAATGTGCCATTATTGTGATTGGCATCTTTGATGCCTGGGGAAGTTGCAAAATTAAAATTATCACTAAACGCAATTCCGGTTGGCATCGACATGAAGTGCCATGCATTTCCGTCTGTTCGATTTAGCATCGTTTGTTGTGGGGTGGCCGCATCATAAATGGTAACTGTATTGCCACCGGTATTTTCAACCCGTTCATTAACCACCCATAATTCATTTTTGGCAAGAATGGGAAAGAAGTCCAGATCATTGGGCTTGTCCAAACCATCTGTTACCGATGCGATCGTAGTGAATACAGGTTCTGTGTTCAAGAATTCATCGATCTTATTTGGTGGAGTGATATGTGGAAATATTTCTGTTTGGAAGGTCAATGAATTATTTGTTGGATCCTCATCTTCAGTCATGTTTACAGAAATGATTTCCACCTTGATATCATAGTTTCCTCCTGCTGCAGGTGTCCATGCTACAGGATGAATGAATTCAAAGTAACTGAAAGGCTGAATATCCAACCCATCAAGAATAATGAACTCTGGGCTCCCTTCATTTACAGAATAACCAATCTCCATACTGGTGATAGGCGTCAATCCATTGTTAAGCAACGTTCCGCTTATACTTATATCCTTATTTTCTTCACCAAATGCGCGTGAATTTAAACCAGTCATAGCTGCGTCCAGTGCAGGAGGCACCTCAACAATAACATTATCGATAGCAAAACCAAAAAGCCATCCACCATTGTCATTATAGTGAAACGCAACATAGACTGAATCCTGGCCCACAAAATTGCTTAGGTCTAGTTTATGGGTGTCCCAACCGCCATGCCCGTGCAGGTCCTCTAATATTGTCCAGTTGTTTCCATCAGTAGAAACTTCAATCGTACCCCGTTCGGTAAATGATTGGTACGTGCCTTTCCCAAAAAAAATATCCACTTGTAAAGCTGCACCACTCAAGCCGGTAAGGTTTAACGGTGGACTGATCAGATAATCCTGGCTTTTGTCGCAATTGCATCCATCATCGTTCGTTGCGGCTATATAGTTGGATCCATTAGCTACAACTGGCCAATATTGGCTTGAAAGTCCCGTAGCCGTGCCCGCTTTCCAGCCTCCATCGGTAGCATTGGTTTGATTTGACCATCCGGACAGTGTACCACTTTCGAAATTCTCGCTGAGAACGATTTGCGATATGCCGCAATGGGGGTATAGGATCGATACGAATAAAAGGACAATAGCTGATTTCATAATAAGATTATTTTTAAGGGATGAAGATAAACTTATATGGCCGAAGTCAGCTTGAAAAGACCACATGATTTGACTTTTATACTACAAATGAATGCATTTTCAAAAAAAACAGCTATTCAATGCGGGGCTATGAATTGGTTTTCAGCTAAAAACGTATAATAGATAAATATGAATTAAAAAAAAGCTGCAAGGATGAAAAGAAATCAGATATAGATTTTAGTAAGCATTTGCTGTTACACAACTATCGCTCATGCCTAAAAAGTAGTGTTTTGTTATACTCCCAACCTGGTAAAAGATACTTCCCACGTGCATCATCCGCCATGTGATGAAAATAATATGCTTCCCCTGCTGGCAATGTAAGCATCGGCATCAAGTTTTCAAGCCTACATACAACTTCAGGAATGAGATCCTGAAAAAAAGAGCCCTTGTGTCACCAGGGCTTTTTACATGGTTCAAGCCAATAACGGAATGAGTTAATGTAAGAGATTGAATTATCTTTCCATACAGGTTAGTTTCTGACCATTTCAGTCCCTGTGTATTTTTTGTGATCTTCGTTGCATAACTCCTTGTTTAAAATATTTATATGCTTCATTTTATACGCCTGCTTATCGTCATGCTACTCTTAGCTGGCAATCTCATTACTGCTCAGACGCTAACCGGCACGATCACAGACTCTATTGGCTCGCCTGTGATTGACGTCCGTGTTACGTTGTTCAACGGCGACACCTCCCTCTTCCGGGAATCACGAACGGACGCATCGGGCCAATATATATTTGAAAATCTGCCGGAAGGTGGACCTTATCTTTTCTTTGGAGCCGCAAAACCCGGATTTGCGTATTTCGAAAATGTAACTTCAGGCATTTTAGATACGGTTATCCATAATGCTCAACTCATGCGTGAAACGGAGACAGGCGTTTGGTCGACAATTATGAATTCTCCCGAACCACTTGGAGGAACAGACCTGGGCATTTTAATGCCTGATGGTACCATCTATTATTGCCACAATACGAAGGACCCATTTGCCTTCGACCCTGCAGTCAATGATACCTCAGTCGTACCTGGCGATGAATTTGTTCAGGGTTGCGTTGCCTCAAAACTTTTGTGGAATGGGAACATCATAATGGCCGGTGGTACTACGCAGGATATTTATGGCCCAGGGACCAATAAAATAAAACAGTACAACATCTTCAGTAAATCATGGCAAGCGCTTCCGCTCATGCTTGACTATCGCTGGTATCCTTCTATGACTCAATTAGCCGATGGCAGACTCCTTATCATTGGCGGTGGAGGTCTTAACAACCCGATCAGGGTAAACACGTCAGAACTTTACGACCCTCTTACCGGTGAGACAGAATGGACGGACCAGGTAGCTATTGCCAATGAACAATCCCCCATTCTGACCCTTTACAATGGCAAAGCGCTGATGACGTTCCGTCCTCCCCAACTCTTCGATCCCGAAACCGGCCAGTGGGAACTTGCATCTGACTTCATTCAGGGCAACCGAATGCCAAACGGTGATCATGTTGATCATGAGTTGGTGCACTTACCTGAAGGGGAAGTAATTGCTATCGGCTTCAAACCCTTCCCTGCAGGCGCCGGGGGTTATCTGGTGGAGCGTTACAACCCCATCACGGATACCTGGAAGCTTGGCGCCCATTTTGCACCTCTTCGTTCCCGGGCCGAAACCGTGCTTTTGCCGGATCAGCGTATTCTCACACTGGCAGGCGAAAAAGAGGATCCAAATGATCCCTCACCAGTGAATCAGTGGAACTACATGAACCTCACCGATCTCTATGATCCATATGCTGATACCTGGCGACGACTTGCACCTATGCCCAGAATGCGGGAGTATCATGCCTTGGCAGTTCTTGTGCCCGATGGACGTGTAATCGTTGTGGGCGGGGAAGGAGCCCCAGGAAACGAACCGCCATTAAGCATCATTGATGCATATCAGCCTCCCTACTTATTCAGGGGGGTACGTCCACAGATCCTGAATCTTGAAAAAATAGATTATCAACGGGGTGAGTCGATTCACTTTGATGTCAGTTTCACCAATGCACCAACTAAAATTATTTTACAAAGCACCCAGGCTGTTACACACATGATGAACTGTGGCGAAAACCGATTTCTCGATCTTACCTTTACACAGCTGGGCCAATCGATTGAGGCGTATATCTCAGATGACTCTCTCCGATCACTCCCTGGATGGTACCTTCTCTGGGCGATGGTGGATGATATACCCTCTGAAGCCCGGATCATCCGAATCTTACCAGGAAAAGCAGTAGTAACCTCTGTTGGTAAAATACCAAGTCCTGATGAATTCCGCATATTCCCCAATCCAGTCTATTCGGGTAGTTCACTGACAGTGGAATTGGCCTCGAATCCGACTGGTAAAATAAACTTTGAATTATCTGATGAAACGGGAAGAATGGTCCGTAGAGAATCCTTTATAGAAAGAAATGACACCCGCATTTTTCAAATCAAAACAGGAAACATACCACCAGGAATATATTTCCTGAAAGCTGAGGTGGGTTGGGGAGTTTTAGGTACCTATAAAGTGATCGTGAAATAAACAGAAGGGAAGTGCGTGTCGGGTCTGGCATGCTTCGACCTCCTATCGCTCCATCATACAAGCTTCGCTTGTATTTGTAAAAAATAAAAATGCTGAGCGTAGATTGTATCTACGTTCGTGTGTGCACCAATTTCCAATTTGACTCCAGTTAAATCAACTTCGTACTACTTGCCTGACTCCAGCCTGATCATAACAGGCTCCAACGGCCGCAACGTCACCAACGGCTTTTCGGTAATGACATTACTCAGCAATCTGAAATCAAACCGATGTAGTATTTCACTCAGAATAAGCTCCATCTCCATCATCGCGAAATGCTCACCGATACAAAGTCTCGGACCTGCCCCAAAAGGCATATAGGCTTCTTTGTTGAGCAGCGGATCATTCCATCGATCTGGAATAAACTGATCAGGTTGATCCCAATACCTAGGGTTGCGGTGCATGCCACGTATATAAATGATCCAAACAGTCCCCTTCGGCAAATGATAATCAAGTACATGATCATCCTCCAGTGAAATCCGATCAACCACCCATGCAGGCGGAAAAAGCCTGATGGTTTCATGGATAACATTCCTGATGCGTGATTCTTTTGCCGTAAGGTCTGCCTGCTGAATACGCATCCTTTCCTCAGGATGCTTGCCCAGCATGTATATCATCCAGGATAATGCATTGGCAGACGTTTCATGACCTGCCACAAAAAGTATCAGACATTCATCAATGAGCTGCTCGTCATTCATACCGAGACCCGTGTCTTCATATTTTGATTCAAGTAACATAGAAAGCAAATCGTCCAGATGCTCAGTATGTCTTCTTCGTTCTATAATGACTTGTCGGATAATGTCCCTCGCTCCAGCTGCCAGATCAATGTGATGCCTAATCTCCCCGCTAAGACTGAACCACCATCGCTTGTAAGGCTGCCTGACTTCTTTTACAATAAAAGACTGCAGTGTACTGATCAGCTCACTGAGTTGTAACAATCCGTTTTCTTCAAGTGAAGTTGTAAACAGCGTCCTCGCAACAATCCTGAACGTCAGATGATTCATTTCCGCATAAGCATCAAACACGGTGGATGATTTTGCGAAGTCAACCCACCTTTCCATGCAGGCATCTACTTCAGCCTTCATGAGTGATTGAAGTGATTCAATTCGTCGCTTATGAAAACCAGGTTGAATAAGCCGACGTTGCCGAAGCCAGTAATCACCTGTTGATGTGAGTAATCCCCTGCCTGTATACTTGGCAAGCAAATCGGTGACGATAGCTGACTTTTCATATGCCCTATGATTTTTCTGCAAGACATGTTTTACGGCCACAGGATCTATCGTAAGCACTCCTTTCTCAAATCCCCCCATGTAAAAAGTATAGGTAGTACCCAGGCGCTTCAACGTGCCTTCAATAATAGGAATGGGATTGTGAATAAACTGCCGTGCATGCAGTAGAAATTTTATCCGGCTTGCTATCGGAGGTAGTTTATACGTTGACATATCCGGGCAGTTTAATCGTAAAAGACTTCGTCAATCAATATCAAAGGCTTCTGCTATATGGATGGCATCGCGCCCCGCAAAATCAGCTATCTGGTGACGGCAACTAAACCCATTGGCAATCAGCAATGCAAGAGGATGATCTTCAATCGTCGGAATGAGCACACGCTCAGCCATTTTTTTGGATACCTCGTAGTGTTTGGCTTCATATCCAAATGAACCCGCCATCCCGCAACAACCACTATCTATTTCCGTATACTGCACTTCAGGCCACAAAGCAAAAATAGATTTAACTGCATCCATGCCATACATCGCTTTCTGATGACAGTGACCATGCACGAGTATTTCATTTGTTTTAGGACGTATTTTCGAACTATCCACATTTCCTTTACGCAACACTTCCCATAAAATGTGTTCAAAAGGTTTTATCTTTTTTAAGGGTGCAGCTATGTTGTCATCGCTTATCAGATCCGGAATATCATCTGTCCAGGCAGATGCACATCCTGGCTCAAGGACGCCTACCGGTATGTTCTTTTCAAGCCATGGAAGGATTTTTTCAATTCCAGGTTTTACTTTTTGTGCCGCTTCCCTCAGAAACCCATGTGATATACGTGGCCGCTGACAACAACCCGCATCCAGCAACATCACTTTTTGCCCTAATCTTTCCAACAACTTAACTGCAGCAATTCCTGATTGAGGATGGTGGCATTGTGTATAGGTGTCGACTAGAAGTATGATATCCGGATCAAGCGTTTTAGTACTAATTTTCTCGACAGATTTTGTCCACGTCTTTGTTGCGTATGAAGGCAGGTCTCTTCGCAGATCCAAACCCATTATTTTCATCATCGTCTGTTTGACCAGCGGAAGGGATTGAATCATATTGACCAGAGCAGCTTTACGTCCAGCAATTTTTCTCGCGAGGTCCGGACTGCGACCGATCATCTTATCTTTCCACGAAGCACCATACCGATCATATTGATGTTGCATGACTTCGCCTTTCAACCTGGCCATGTCGACGCTACTCGGACATTCCGCTTTGCAGGCTTTGCAGGAAACACAAAGATCAAGCGCCTCAAGCAACTGTGGATTGGCTAGTCCATCTTCTAATTGACCAGACATGGCAAGACGTAATGCATTCGCACGTCCGCGGGTGGAATCTACTTCATCACGCGTCACCATAAAACTCGGACACATCGTACCGCCGGCAATTTTTCTACACGCGCCTAATCCTGAGCACTGATGAATAGCCGTATAAAAATCTCTTTGTTCGCGATACTGATATACAGCATCAAACGGAAGATCAGTATAGGATGGCCCATACCTCAGATGACTATCGATCGGAGGGGGATCAATAATTTTTCCGGGATTTAAAAGAAATCCGGGATCAAAGAGCTCTTTCGTTTTAATAAATCCTTCATAAATTTTTTCCCCATAAAATGCGCTGAGATATCCGCTTCGCACAATGCCATCCCCATGTTCACTGCTCCATGATCCACCATAATATTTGACACGTTGAAAAACTTCATCTGCGATGATCTTGAAATGATCAATATCTCCTTGTAACCGGAGATCGAGAATCGGCTTGATGTGTATGACACCGACACTCGCATGGGCATAATAATCCACACCTACTCCTCTCCTTTCACATATCTCCACTACATCTGCTATGAATGCATCAAGATGTGGCAGTGGAATCGCCGCATCTTCTATCACTGGTACTCCTTTTTTATCGGTTGGTTCTCCAAGCAACAATCCTAGTCCTCGTTCGCGAATGCCCCAGATATCATGATACGTTTGTCCTTCGGGATAATAATCATGTGCATAGCCATAACGCTGCTGTATTAAATCAGCGTGCATTTCCCTTGCACGATTCTCGATTTCTACAGGATCATTTCCATAAAACTCAATAATCTGAATGGAATCCGGTTCCCCTTTGAGGAATCCACACATCGCGGCAGTCTCAATGTTTTTACGGCTATATCCGATGAGTAGCCTGCTTAATATTTCAACCGCAGAAGGATTATACTTGACCATCGTGATGACTGCCCGAATAGCATCACGCGCGAGATCAAACTGCACGACGCTGACTCCTTTATATTTTGGAAGATCTACTAAGCTGAGCGTTGCTTCCAGGATAATACCCAATGTACCTTCACTCCCAATGATAATCCTGTTGAGATCACCACAGCCCGAAGCAAGAAAATCATCAAAGGCATATCCACCTACACGACGCATCGTCTTTGGATACTTTTCTTCTACCTCTTCACGCAGCGGGAGGGTGATGTCCATCATGCCTCTGTAAAGATCACGATCGTGATCTGCACTTTCTAGTTTGTGTTGCAGTTCCTCCGGAGAAAGCGCCTTTGTACGAATGATCCTTCCATCGGCTAAGAGTACTTTTAATTCTATGACATGGTCACTCGTTTTTCCATAGAGGATACTTTTCGTGCCGGATGAATTATTGGCGACCATGCCTCCGATGGTTGCTCTGCTGCTGGTGGCCGGATCAGGAGCAAATTCAAGTCCTTTGGATTTCAGAAAATGATTAAGCTGATGTCTGATCACACCTGGCTGAACCACCACTGTTTTATCATCCAGCAGCAGGATGGAATTCATGTACTTGGAAAAATCAATAACAATCGCTTCCGCTACTGTTTGTCCCGCGAGACTTGTGCCGCCTCCTCTGGCCAGGATAGGCACATCAAAGGTGCGTGCAGTTTGCATGGCTACCACAACATCCGCTTCATCCTTCGGACATACAACAGCTACCGGCATGATTTGGTAGATACTGGCATCCGTAGCATACATGCCTAATGCGAGGGGATCATGATACACATCCCCTTTGATTTCTTTCTTCAATACATCCAGGTAACCACTATTCTTTTGCATCATGGGGTCACACGTACAGCTTTTATCTCTTCGAAAAAGATATCATCATTCGGCACATCAAACAGCAATCCGGATGGCTGGCCATTGTTGTCCATCTGAATCTGGACGGTGCCAAATTCAAACCAGGCTTGTTCCTCTATCCATTCCATTTTGTACGTATCGTTGTGCCAATGGGTGAGTCTTGCTTTCAACTCTGGTGCATTGACAAAGTCAATAGTCAACTTATCCTTTTCTTCCAGGATACGGATATCACCAAACAGTGGGCACCTGTACAATCCTGAAATGGTAGCCACATCCATTGAAGGTTTCGTGCCCGTGATACGTGCATCCGTCCTTTCGTTGATCCGGGCAGCCCTGTCAGCCCAATGACCAATGTCTTGATTGAGTCCCCTATTTTTCCAGTCTTGCTGAGGAAGTCCTAGCAGTTTGTCAAGGATTTCATAACTCAACAATGTACCGATTCCGTCCATTGAATTCGTAAGCACGACCACGCCAATATTTTCTGTTGGCAACATAGTCAACGCAGAGTACATACCATCATATCCGCCCGTATGCGACACCATTTGCTTTCCGTGGTATTCCGTGGTTCCCCAACCTAAGCCATAGCCATTGAAGTTTCTGCCTCCGTAGACTTCCCTGGCTCTGTCGCTAACAGGATAATTGACATGCGGAGTCCACATGGTCAATTGTTGTGTTTTCGTAAACATGGTATCCTTGTCGTTGATCCCGTTGTTGAGCTGAAACCGCATCCACTTGACCATATCCTCCGCAGAAGATATGATTCCTCCTGCAGCTCCCATATTATCCCAGTCGACCCAAGGAATGGGATTGCTCAATTCACCTTCAGGTTTGTGCGGTGTTGCAACATTTGAAGTTGTGGCAATATCATTCGTTGATGTTATGGTTCGATCCATATCCAATGGAACCAGAAATTTTTCCTTTACATAGTCAGCCCAGGATTTGCCTGTCACTGCGAGTATAACTTCACCGGCTGCGAGATACATGACATTGCTGTAACCGAATCCGTTTCTGAATTCAAACGCTTGAGGTAATTCTGCAACTCTTTTGACTACTTCTTCTGCTGTGTAATTACTTCTGTACCACACCACGTCTCCGCTGAAGGTGCCCAGTCCTGACCGGTGACACAACAAATCACGAACAGTCATCATTTCAGATACGCAAGGGTCATAGAGTTCAAAGTAAGGCAGGTATTTTTGCACACGGTCATCCCAGTTCATCTTGCCTTCTTTGACCAGTGTTGCTATCGAGGCGGAAATAAATGCCTTCGTATTTGATGCAATGGAATAGAGCGTATTCTTATCTGCCTTCTGCGCCTTTCCTTCTTCCAGTAAACCAAATCCATCTACAAAGATCAACTCTCCGTTGCGAATGATACCTACGGATATTCCTGGTGTATTATAGGCTACTCTCCACGATTCGATCATCGTTTTCCAATCGGTTTCCTGCGCATTCGCAAAACTGAGCTGCGCAAATAGCAATAGAAAGCCATATAGAAATTTAATGTTTTTCTTCATTCGTTTTTTTATTAGTTGGGTTTGCGGGCTTATTGTTGATGGGTTGATGGGTTGATAAGTTTATTAGTTGATAAGCTGATAGGCTTATGGGCTGATAGGTTTATGTGCTGATAGGCTTATGGGTTGATAGGCTTATGTGTTTATAGGTTTATGTGTTTATAGGTTTATGTGTTTATAGGTTTATTTATTGATAGGTTGGTTTTAAAATGAGTGATTCCTATTTGAATATCCCTTAATTTTAGCCCCCCATTTTACACTCACATCTCACATCTCACATCTCACATCTCACATCTCACATCTTACATCTTACATCTTACATCTTACATCTTACATCTTACATCTTACATCTCAGTCACAAATTAAACTGCGGCTCTGCGGTTCTGCGCGATTTATTTTTCGCACGGAGGACACGGAGATCACGGAGACTAAATGGTGCACTTCGAATAATTCCATTATTCAAGTCCTAATATCTTACGATTCGTCTTTAATCCATAGACCCCTCCTGCAAAATCATCAAAAGCACGTTGGGTCACTTTTATCATGTGATTTCTGATAAAAGGTGCTCCTTCGGCTGCTCCTTGTTCACGATCCTTGATGCAGCATTCCCATTCGAGTACAGCCCAGCCTTCAAATCCATACTGCGCAAACTTGCTAAAAATGGCTGTAAAGTCAATGTCTCCATCTCCAGGGCTGCGAAATCTTCCTGCACGATCAACCCAATCCTGGTATCCACCATAGACGCCATTGGTTCCATCCGGATTAAACTCTGCGTCCTTCACATGAAACGCTTTTATGCGGTCTTCATACAAGTCGATAAACTGGAGATAGTCCATCTGTTGCAATACAAAATGACTTGGATCATAATTGATACAGAGCCGCGGGTGTTCATCACATAAATCAAGGAAGCGGTCAAAACTCGCCCCATCATGGAGATCTTCTCCGGGATGCAATTCGAAACACAGATCAACTCCTTGCTCATCAAAATAATTGAGGATGGGCAACCAGCGATTAGTTAATTCATTGAAAGCTTCCTCTATTAAACCTGCAGGTCGTTGAGGCCATGGATAGACATAAGGCCATGCCAGTGATCCGGAGAATGAAACCTGAGCTTTGAGCCCCAGGTGCGCGCTTGCCTTCGCCGCCATTTTCATTTGATCGGTAGCCCAGGCGGTTCTGGCTGTGGCGTTTCCTCTTACCGCACTCGGGGCGAATAAATCATAAATGACATTATAGGCAGGATGCACAGCGACAAGTTGTCCCTGGATATGCGTGGAAAGCTCTGAAATCGAAAGACCAAAGTCGCTGATTTTACCTTTCAGCTCTTCACAGTAGATTTTACTTTCAGCCGCCAGTGCAAGATCGATCAGCCTGGGATCAAGTGTAGGCATCTGGATGGCTTCATATCCATGTCCAGCAGCCCAAGTGCATAACCCTTCCAGGCTGTTATAAGGCGCCTCATCCCCTATAAATTGTGCTAAAAAAATAGCCGGGCCTTTCATATGGATACGATTTGATTGACAATGTAACAAGATAATTCAATCATAGCGGTCTTTTAGGGATTAGGTGGTTGGTGGATTAAATAAGTGATCGGTGTTTTGTTAATTGAAATATACCTTCGTCATGCTTTCGCCCATCGGGAAGATAAATCCTGACTCCCCTCTCTACAGTAGTATACTGTCTCTAATACTAAATCAAATATCAAGAGAGGGGGCGGGGGTGAGTTAACCGTAAATCTGTGATCCGTGATCTGTGCGCTGTATGTGGTGTTCAAGAATTAAGACAACGCTGTTCCTAAAGATTCATTTGTAGGGCACAGTGTTTAGAATGTTTAGTTTTGTTTTTCATACAAAGTTGGAAGTTCAAAATAGGTGCAGTAATTTTAATAATTAAAAAACGATCACTCTCTTACTCTCTCACTCTCTTACTTCCATACTCTCTCACTTTCTTACTTTCTTACTTTCTTACTTTCTTACTTTCTTACTCTCTCACTAAATGTCAAAAACTCACTACTTCGAAGATGTCTATGAGGTCGTTCGTTCCATTCCAAGAGGAAGGGTTTCAACTTACGGGGCCATTGCGGATTTTCTGTCACTTGGTTCTGCCAGAATGGTGGGATGGGCATTGAGACAATCAAGTGTCATGGATGGTCCGATACCGGCACATCGTGTTGTCAATAGAGAAGGATATCTCAGCGGGCGATTACATTTTCCCGATCCGGACTATATGCAACGCACATTGGAAAGAGAGGGCGTGAAGGTTAAGGAGGATACTATCGTAGATTTCAAAAATATTTTCTGGCATCCCGCAGAAAATATACTCTAAAGGAATTCAATAGAGGTTTTCTCATGATCGTTGGAGCAGATTCCAATAATGGCCTAATGGCTTGTGCAGCCTTATACCTGTTCAGGGGAACCACGATGAGCGGAGCCAAACCATTCGATCCCTGCATACTGTTTTACTTTCTTTTTGAAAAGCAGATTACACAGATGAATTTTAAAACGAATTATCGCAAATTTGATCATTCCATCCGCCAGGAATCATAGAAGCGAATGACAATCTAATCTGCTGAAATTTACTTTTAAATAATTCTGCGTAATCTGCGATCCTTATATCATGTTTGGTCCAACAAGCGTAATGCTTTTTTGACCTTTCAGTATACCTGCAGATTCAACACTGGTACACTGAAAGGATCAAAGCTTTTGTATTATTCTATCAATTGTTTGTGGACATATACATTGCCATCCCCAAGTTGAACAGTAACGAAATATACACCAGGTGTCCAACCAATTGTCTGAACGGTATTTCTTCCACTGGTCATTACTCCATTTGCTACAATAGTGCCTGATGTATTGTATACCCTATAGGTCGCTTTCGTATCACGATCAAGCGCTATGACGAACTGGTCCTGTGAAGGATTAGGTGACACTGTCAAGTACTCAGGAAGTGCATGGTTAACTGCAGAACCTTCGATCAGCGAGTAGTAATACAAATCCCTTGAATCAAGTCCAAGATCCTGGGTCAGTGAATCTGCTGTAAAATATCGTGACTCATCAATGCTTGACCCTTCAGTATCAAACAAGCCAATTCCTGTCTCCCCTCCCAATAACGCAAGTACTGACAATTCCGTTGGTGCAGCAACCTGTGCCCAAGGAAGTGCGGGATTTAAAAGGTTGATGGTTGAGTCTGATTCATTCCAGCTTGACAGAACCGAATCCCATACGTAAGAAGTAAAAGGATATTCATCCGTCACGTCTTCAACAGGATAAGTTGTCCAGGTGCTATTTGTCCAATTGCCATTTAAGAATATCTCTTCCACATCATTGAACAGAGTTCCATTCGCATGATATGAATAGGTGTGACGCAGATTTTCTACCCAATCCGGATCTGCCCATACATAGTCTGTTACGGTTTCTTCTACCCCTTGAGCAGTATACGTGTAGGTTGTTCTTGTTGAAGGCACAATGTCTCCTGTGCCAAAATCAACAGTGGAAATCACCAGTTCGGTCAGGATGTCGTTAGCGTCATACTGATATTCTGTGAGGGAAGCCGGTATCCATCCACCAAAAAGGGCAACAAAAAGCCACTGCCTCGCCTGAACTAAAAGATCACCGCTGTATACTTGTTTGATACCTATGAATGGCCCGAAGCCACCGCCAAATAATGGGTCTTCAAGCAAGATTACTATACTATCCAAACGGTTGGAACCATCATACGTAAAATTCATTTCGATAAATGCTTCAAACTCTTGGGTCTCCGTGTTTAACTCTTCAAATAGAAGATTGGAAAGGTTACCTGATTGATAATTGAAAGTAAGAATAGCTTCAAGTTGGAGAGTGGACGTCAGTGAGTCAATGCCATATTGCCTCATTTTAGTCGTAAGCCCCGCTGCATTGTATTCCATTTCAGCTTTTTGAGTAACAAATGAGGCTGCATTCCTTGACACTACACTATCAAGAGCATGTGTGAAAGCCCCTCGGGTAGTAACCTGTTTTACGTTTTGGGGATTCGACCAGTACAGGGCAAAATCTTTAACCAGTTTGTGGGCTGATTGTAAATCCGTTTGTCCGCTCAGCTGAATGGTTACCAACATGACTAATAGGGAGAAAAGATGTTTCATATTGATATGCTTTTTGTTTCCGCAAAAATACAATTCCTCAGCTTTTAACTCAGCCAAAATCTACCAGCCACCGTGTTAATCCGATTATAATTTCAATTTAGATTATATCAAATTTGTGTCTGGGGAAAATTTAGGCTGATAATTCGTCATAATGTTGACGATTTTTTGTACTTTTGTGGTGTACAAAGCCATTATTGCTCATGTTAGCTCAAAATCTTCAATTTTTACGTCGCAAGACAGGCCACAGTCAGCAGGAACTAGCTGACTTACTTGAAATACCACGCACCACATGGAGTGGGTACGAACTTGGCAAAGTAGAGCCTAACATCAATATGCTCCAGAAGATTTCCTATTTTTTCAAACAACCGATTGACCGTTTGTTGAGTCAGCGGATCGATTTTGATGAATTGGAAATAGCGCGAGGAGAAACATTGCGTGTACTGGCCATCACCATGGATCAGGATCAGCGCCAGAACATTGAATTGGTCTATTCGAAAGCAGAGGCCGGATATCTTGATGGGTTTCAGGACCCGGAGTTCATCAGTGTATTGCCAAAGATGTATATCCCTAACCTACCTAACGGAAGTTACCGCGCCTTTGAGATTCATGGTGATTCCATGTTGCCTATGCCTTCCGGATCACTGGTGATATCAAAGTATGTCGAATCCCTCAGGGATCTTAAGGATGATAAGACCTATGTGATCGTCACTGAAAAAGATGGGATAGTCTATAAACGGATTAAAAACCACATAGCTGAGAATCGTATAACTGCGATTTCGGACAATGATGTTTATTCGCCCTACACCATTTCTTATGGGGATATACGGGAAATCTGGCGCTATCATGCCCATATTGTGTTTTCTGATGCCCGGCAACAAAAAGCGGATTGGCTTCAGGAGACGGTGCTGGATATGCAGCGGAAGCTTTCTCAAATGGAGAAGAAAATGTAAAAAAGGCTCCTGTGAGGAGCCTTTTTGATTGAATATGCATCAACCCTTTAACATTCATGTTGTTGTTATAAACTACTCAAATTCTGAGTATTTTTGCCGCCCGCCATTAAGCGCTACACCATGAAAGATTATAGTCACGTATTTAATGCCCATCCACAATATATAGATTCACTATATCAGGCTTATCAAAAAGATCCGGCTAGTGTGGATGATGGCTGGCGCCTGTTTTTTGAAGGCTTTGAATTTGGTCAAAATGGCAATGGGCCATCAGCTCAGCAGGACACCCATTCTACCGAGCCACTCTCAGATGCCATTAAGGAATTTGGAGTTATGTCCATTATCCATGGTTTTCGTAACCGTGGGCACTTGTTATCCACCACCAATCCCATACGTCCACGCAGGGATAGGCGCCCTCATCTTGATCTTGCAGATTATAACCTGACAGAGGGAGATCTTGGACGTGTATTTCAAGCCGGAATGGAAATCGGGATGTCAGAATCCACCCTTGATGAAATCCTCAAAAGGCTACGACTGATCTACTGCGGTGATATTGGCTTTGAATATGCCCATATCGAAAACCGGCAAAAACGGATATGGCTGAAAGAAAAAATCGAAGAGCGCTCTGGACTTGGAACAAGTGATGATTATGGCCTGGACCTTACGACAAAAAAACGCATCCTCGAAAAATTAAATGGCGCGGTGGTTTTTGAGCGATTCCTCCATACTAAATATGTAGGTCAGAAAAGGTTTTCACTGGAAGGGGGAGAAACGACTATTCCTGCACTTGATGCGATGATCCAGCTTGGCGCTGAAATGGGTGTTGAAGAGTTCATTTTTGGCATGGCGCATCGGGGAAGATTGAATGTACTTGCCAATATACTCGGGAAAACCTACGAGCAGATTTTTAATGAGTTTGAAGGGAACATGAATCCCGAACAGACTTTTGGAGATGGGGATGTCAAATATCATCTTGGTTTTTCTTCTCAGGTTGAAGGGCCGGCAGGAAAGACACTACATCTCAAACTGGCTCCAAACCCTTCTCATCTTGAATCTGTCAATCCGGTGGTGGAAGGATTTTCAAGGGCAAAAGCAGATCTGCTCTATGGATCTGATTACGATAAGATCATGCCCATACTCATACATGGTGATGCTGCTGTTGCCGGACAGGGCGTCGTCTATGAAACTGTCCAGATGTCACAACTGGAAGGCTATTATACTGGTGGGACTTTGCATTTTGTCATCAATAACCAGATTGGCTTCACTACTGATTTTGATGATGCTAGATCATCGACCTATTGTACTGCTGCAGCAAATCTTGTTCAGGCCCCGGTATTTCATGTCAATGGTGACAATCCGGAGGCTGTTGTTTTTGCAACAAGACTTGCCACTGAATATCGTCAGAAATTTAACAGCGATGTGTTTATTGACATGGTATGTTATCGCCGCCACGGGCACAATGAAGGTGACGATCCGCAGTTTACACAGCCAGAGATGTATGATAAGATCAGTGTGCATCCTAACCCTCGTGAATTGTACATCACCAAACTCACAGGCCGTAAGGATGTAGAAGTTAAACTAGCCGAAGAGCTTGAAAAAACATATTGGGATGCTTTGCAGAAACGACTAGAGATGGTCAAGGAAAAAATGCTTCCTTATACCTACCAGGAACCAGAACTTGCCTGGCGTCAGTTGAAAAAACATGCTTCCCTGGAAGACATGTTATTGATTCCGGAAACAGGTATTACCGGCAAACAAGTGAAAAGTTTACTTGACGGATTACACAAACTACCTAAGGGATTCAAGCCA
Organism: Chitinophagales bacterium; assembly: GCA_038203965.1. Lineage (GTDB taxonomy): Bacteria > Bacteroidota > Bacteroidia > Chitinophagales > Saprospiraceae > Opimibacter. The sequence continues at coordinate 22,007 of JBBRDL010000047.1, forward strand.
CTCAGTAAAATCCTAAGAATCACTAAAGGCAAACAAAAACTAATTGAAAAAGGCAACATTGATTGGGCCCTTGGTGAATTACTTGCATATGGAAGTTTATTGACAGAAGGGAGAAATGTTCGTTTAAGCGGTCAGGATGTCAAAAGGGGGACTTTCAGTCATCGTCATGCCGTCATACGCGATGCAGTAACATACGAGGCCTATAACCGCCTGAACCACTTGGCTGAAAAGCAGGGCCAGTTTATGATTTACAATTCGTTGTTGTCTGAATTTGCCGTGCTGGGATTTGAATATGGCTATTCACTTTCAAGTCCTGAACATATGGTACTATGGGAGGCGCAGTTTGGCGATTTTTTCAATGGGGCCCAGACGATTATAGATCAATATATAAGTGCAGCGGAAAGCAAATGGCACAGGATGAGTGGACTAGTGTTGCTTCTGCCGCACGGGTATGAAGGACAAGGACCAGAGCATTCGAGTGCCCGGCTGGAACGTTTCCTGCAGGCATGTGGTGATGGCAATATGGTGATTTGCAATGTGACTACCCCGGCCAACTTCTTTCATTTATTACGTCGCCAGATGACCTGGAACTTCCGCAAGCCTCTTGTGGTCATGTCTCCAAAATCTTTGTTGCGCCATCCGGCTTGTATCTCATCAACATCTGAACTTGAAACCGGTACCCAATTTAAACCGGTCATACATGAAGATCATACTGCCGCTCAAGCCAAAAAGATCAAACGACTTGTTTTCTGCAGTGGCAAAATCTATTATGATCTCCTGGAATACAAAGACAAAAATAAAGTACAGGGTATAACGATCATTCGTCTTGAACAACTTTATCCATTAGACAAACCATTGTTAGATGAGATAACGTCGAAGTATCCGGGAGCTGAAAAAATATGGGTGCAAGAAGAGCCAGGTAATATGGGTGCATGGACATATATCCATTCCAAACTTCCTGATTTCGGATTTAGAGGGATAACTCGAAGGATCAGCGCATCGCCTGCCACCGGTTTTAAGAAGTTGCATGATGAAAATCAGGAACGGATTTTGCAGGAAGCGATGACCCTTTAGATCGATCATTTTTTTAAAAAAATGAACGCTATTTTAAGGGTCCTATCTCACATAACCAACCATTGAACCAAAATCAATGAACTGTACTTCCAACACTATGTCCTTTCGACCAGCGTAATTTCTTGCACTGCTAAATCGAAAATCCTCCGGATGGTCAACGATACCTGCTTTGACAGGATTGTTATGGATATAATTGAGCTTTTGTAGCGTAAAGTGGGGTGTAACACATTGCATAGGCCTGTTGTGCTGCTGCCATACCTGATAAACCTGGTTATTGGAATTATACTTTCCATGGTACTTGAAAATCATATCCAACCATATCCGTCTGCTTTCTTTTCTGTTGTCAGTGATCCATTCAATAATTTTTCTGGAGGTATGCGATTTAAAATCACGCACTATTGCAGAAAGTCCTCTGGAACCTTCCTGAGCAGCAGCAATCAAATGAATATGGCTACCCATGATGACATATGCATACAAGAGAAGTCCCTTATTCAATTGACAATAATTAAAACTGTCGATCAGGATCTGACTGCATTGTTTGCGTGTAAAAAGATCGACCCATCCCACTAGTGTGAAGGTCATATAATACATGGCAAACTGGTCAGTTATCCTGTACCCATCATCATTCATCGATGTGACTAGCTATTGAAAAATTGTTTTCAAACTACTGGAATGTATCTGGTGAATACATTTTATACATGCGAATGTAGGGTAGTTGTGAGGAAAAAAGCAAGGGATATAGAAAAATTGTTTCTTGTTAGCGTTCATTTTTAAAAAAAATGAACGCTATTTTAAGGGTCTACCCTTAAAATCAATATAGCGGATTATAGGTGAGGGGCGAATCAATGAAAAGAAGCCTATGGCTTCCCGGTGAAGATCAACCTTTTTCCTTCCGGAAGAGGCACATCAATGAAAAGATGCCTTTGGCTTCCCGGCACATATCACATTTTATATCTTCTAGCATAGTCTAATCTGTGAAAGAATGTCCATACTTTCTGAGAGAGAGCATAACGCATTTTATTTCTTCCGGTGAAGCCATAGGCTTCTTTCATTGACTCTTCATTAGAGCATGATGCGATATATCGATTTGAAGCGTATGCTTCAAATAACTCATGGAAAAGAAAATTCCCCTATGAGCGTATAAAAAAATCCCATACCCTTGTGTGAAGGTATGGGACAGCCCGGTCAAAGGAAGGGCATAAAAGCTTAGATAGCGTATAGGGTTAAATGAGTCGCAATACGTTTAGTGCAATATATACGGTGCCAAGCTCAAAAAGAACACTTCCCCTTTGAGGCGATAGATTTTAAATGAAAGGTGATGACTTGCCTTAGCGGTTTTGGCCTACTACGATTTGTTTGTGATCGATAGGTTCAGTGCCGTTCATGATACGAAGCAGGTATAAACCGGCAGTGATCTTAGCGGGACCAAAGTCGATGTATTCCTGATTAGCATTATCGGATACTTTTTGTTGTAGCACCAGCTTGCCGGTGACATCATAGATTTCAAGTAAGGTCGGCTGATCGATATTGTTAGCATCCCATTCTACCTGGACACCGTCTGATGCAGGATTTGGATATACGGAGAATGAATTCGCTGCAACCGTATTATTACTAAAGATTACCGACTGAATTGGTGAAAGCTTATTTCTTCCATCCAGATCAACCATATTCAATCTGTAATACACGGGCAGGCGCGCATCGCGGCCGTTATATACATTCTGATCTATGAACTCGTAATTCTCAATAAATTGGCTGTTTCCAGCAGCATTAATATTTCCAACATCAGTCCAAACTTTTTTATCAATTGAGCGCTGAACACTAAAGTGGCTGGTATTAATTTCATTAACTGTTGACCATGTAAGCCTTGAACTCCGTTGGTTATATTTTTTGACATCAAATGATACCAGGTCCAACGGGAGAACATT
>JBBRDL010000048.1:0-24915 GCA_038203965.1 Chitinophagales bacterium
AATACATCCGATACATACGTTTGAAAACGGACTATATCATGTATGTCTTACCGTGAGCAATCCCTATGGACAGGATAGCGTATGTCACTGGGTAGAGATACTTCCTGTCTCTACAGAAGAAGACAATGCAGCTCTGTCAGATGACTTGTCTATAGCTCCCAATCCGTTTACAGACCGAATAGCCATCAAATCCAAAAGGGGTGATATCCGATCGACCACGATGACGATCCATGACATGCATGGACGAGAGATGATGTCACACGATGCCGCGCCTGTACCAGTCACACTACACGTACCTGCATGGCCATCAGGTATGTATCTGGTGACGATCAGGGAGGAGGATGGGAAGGTGTATCAGTTTAAGGTAATGAAACAATAAACGAGTCAACAGTCAGCTATCAGCTATCAGGAGTCAGCTATCAGTGTCAATTCGTAGTCAATAGTCCGTAAGAGGGAAAAATACAAACTAAACGCTCTAAACTATGCCGCCAGCGGCGGCATAACTAAACTTTCTAAACACTGTATCCAACAGCCAAATCTGAGATTGTGATGACCTAACTTGTGAGGAATACTATGACTTAGAAGAATATGCAAGGACTGGAGAATCCAGCGAATATGATGATGCTTTACCCATAGGGATATTCGAAGATTCTGCGGATAGTATTAAATCAATTATTGCCAGAACAGTAGTTTTCGATTTAATGGGTTTATTATAATCTTTATCTAAAAGGAATCTAGTGCTTAAAGGTTTTCTTCTTATCCCGAGCCTTCGGAATTAGTCTAATAGGATAGCAACTATACTTCTAGTCAAAACTTTTATTACCCCATTTCGTTATTGCATATTCTAAAAGATTCTTTCAATGTCATTAAAGGCGATTCTGATCCTGTGTTTTTTATCTATAGGTCTTTCCGCTCAGGCGCAAGTAACGAGGTTAAAAACAAGCTCAACAGATCAGCTCAGACCATTAGACTCAACCCAACATAAAATGCAAATCGAAATCTGGAGTGATATCATGTGCCCGTTTTGTTATATCGGCAAACGCAAGTTTGAAGCTGCATTGGCACAGTTTAAACACAAGGATGAGGTCCTTATCACCTGGAAGAGTTATCAGCTCTCTCCGGATATGATCACCGATCCCAGGAAAAACATAAACCAATTTCTTGCCGAACACAAAGGAATCTCTGTGGAAGAAGCTAAGCGCATGAATGAATACGTCACAGGCATGGCTGCACAAGTAGGACTTACGTATAATTTTGACAAAACGATAGTAGCCAACTCCTTCAATGCACACCGATTTGCCCACTTCGCCAAAGTCCATGGCAAACAAGATGAAGCTGAAGAGAAACTCTTTTATGCCTATTTCACCGAAGGTAAAAACCTGGATGACTATTCCGTTCTTATCGAACTTGGAAAGGAAATCGGATTGGATCCCGTTGCCTTAAAGGTTGCGCTTGAATCAGGAGCTTATGCAGAGGATGTTCGCACAGACATCCGCGAAGCAGAACAGCTGGGTCTTCGTGGTGTTCCTTTCTTTGTTTTTGACCGAAAGTATGGTGTGTCGGGAGCACAGGATAGTAAGGTGTTTCTCGAGACGATGGAGAAGGCTTATGGAGAGCGGGTGAAATAGGCTCGTGTGGTGGGTTCGACGACAGCCTCGCGACGACTATCCCGCTATGCGGGATGACCACACGCACCTGGATGCAATCATGTGAGATTCGTGACGTAGCTATTTCTGTAATGAAATTTTGTCATGGCTGTTTCCTGACAAACCCTTTTCACTTTTCCTTGGCTAGTGTTTATTGGTTATTGACTTTTTGTGCTGAGCCGAAGTAGAAAAAAGAAGAATGAAGAATGAAGAATGAAAGACTGGTGCTGAGCAGAGTCAAAGTATTCCATGTTGAGGGATAGATCAACTTTCCATGCCGTTAAAAACGGCTTACGTTTCACTTTCCTGATGATGATTCTTTTGATTTGCCTTCCGCGGACGCAGGTATAACCTACGCCCAGCTTTGTTTTTTCCTTTTTTCGGTTGCCCTCCCGCTATATTTGTAATGTTCCTGGCGGGATCTCTCTTCGTTCGATATGCCGCATAATGTCTTACCTTCGCCCTCGTCATCAACATGACACGCACATGAAATTTATCATCCTTCTACTGGCGGTCTACCTGTTTTACCGTTTCTTTTTGCGCCAGCCAAAGCCGCTACCGCCTCCGCTGGAACCGTATCTGTATATTGATCACGAGGAGGTAAAAGAAAAACATGAAAAGAATAAGTGAACTGATCCTCTATAAGGATCACCACCTCATCGCCCTCAACAAACCCGCCGGGCTTCCTTCCCAGCAAGACCAGACCGGTGAAAGCAATGCCCATGTCATGGCGATGGCTTATGCCCATCGCGATCTCTATGTCGTCCATCGCCTGGACAGACGTGTGAGCGGTGTTTTACTTTTTGCAAAAACGAAAGTTGCAGCGGCTGCCCTTTCCAAACAATGGGAAGAACACAAAGTCAAAAAAGTGTACCTGGGCATTGTTCCTACAGCAGATATTGCACCAGCCGGCCAGGTGCAGCATTACCTGACCTATGACAACAAGTTAAATATCACATACACCAGCGCCGATCCAAAAGTAGGTGCCGATGAAGCCATCCTGGATTACCAGGTGATTCAACAACTTGAAAATTTTATGGTCCTACGCATCGACCTGATCACCGGGCGAAAACATCAGATCCGTGCTCAATTATCAGCATTGGGTGTTCCGATTCGAGGAGATATAAAATACGGTTCCAAACGAACCAACCCGGATGGCGCCATTGATCTACACGCATACAAATTACACTTTCAGCATCCTGCCAAAATGGAATACAAAAAAATCATTGCCCCTCTTCCTGAAGAAGGATTGTGGCAGCATGTGGATCCTGAGTTGATCAAGAGTATATAGTCTGCATCTGGGACGATAGACGATAGACTTTAGTGGGACTATAGACGATAGACTTTAGACTACAGACTCATGATGCAATGAAACAGTAATTAGAATTGCCGAAACAACATGACATCATCAGTCCATCAACTTATCAACCCATCAACTAATAAGCTTTATAAGCCCATAAGCTTTATAAGCCCATAAGCCCATAACCCTTTTATTCAACTACTTTATACATAATCAAATGAGTGAACAACAGCCCCAACATACAGACATCGCCCAGCTTGGTGAATTCGGATTGATCGATCATCTCGCCGCGAAATTTCAATTGAACCGAAAGGATACCCTCAAAGGCATCGGTGATGATGCAGCTGTGCTTGACTATGGTGGCGAGCCGGTGATCGTTACTACGGATTTGCTCGTAGAGGGAATTCATTTCGACCTGATGTATCATCCGTTGAAACATCTTGGCTATAAAGCTGTCATCGTCAATCTGTCAGATATCTGTGCGATGAATGCTATACCGAAACATATCACGGTATCGATCGCGATTAGCAACCGATTTTCGGTGGAGGCGGTTGATGAGTTGTATGAAGGCATACGCATCGCGTGTGAAGCGTATGAAGTAGATCTCGTAGGTGGGGATACAACATCTTCACCTCGAGGATTGACGATTTCAGTTACTGCGGTAGGGAGTATTGCTGCTGATCGGATCACCTATCGTAGTGGTGCAAAAGCCGGAGACATCCTATGTGTGACTGGAGATCTTGGGGCTGCTTATCTCGGACTGCAGATATTAGAAAGAGAAAAACAGGTATTTCTTGCAGCGCCTGATATGCAACCTCAACTCAATGAAAAGAAATATCTCGTAGGTCGTCAGTTGAAACCTGAAGCGAGATTGGAAGCGGTACGTTATTTTGAAAAGAGTGGTTTGTTACCTACGGCTATGATTGATATTTCTGATGGACTTGCATCAGACCTGATGCATATCTGCAAAGCCTCGGGGGTGGGTGCCTTTATTGAAGAGGCACAAGTACCGATTCATGACGAAGCGCGCATGCAGGCGATAGAGTTCCAGATGGATCCTATTACTTGCGCTTTGAGTGGCGGCGAAGATTATGAATTACTTTTCACGGTTGATCTTAAAGACCTGGAAAAAATCCGTTTTATGGATAGCGTCTACATCATCGGGGAAATCACTCCAAAAGAAGATGGGATCACCTTACATACATCGGGAGGGCAGATACATCCGATTACGGCGCAGGGATGGAAACATTTTTAAAAGGATGGAGGGCTGGTGTGATTATTGGTTTATAAGTTGATGGGTTTATAAGTTTATTGGTTGATATGCTGATGCTTTGGTTTTGGGCCTCGATTATTGGCCGTTCAGTAGTTTTTTCACACGACAAATTCAAATCTGAAGTCTTCTGTATTCCACCAATTGCACGGCAATTGCTACATGAGGGCGAGATAGAAGGGGATGATGAAGATCTAAGCGAAAAAACAGACGCAATGTGCAGGCAGCGCCTTCAAACAAAACGAGCATAAATCTATCGTCTCACGTCTCACGTCTCACCTCTCACTCTCTTACATCTCTCACTCTCTCACTCTCTCACTCTCTTACTCTCTTACATCTCTCACTCTCTTACATCTCTCACACGATAGTAAACTGAACATACTTAATCGTCCTGCCTATCCCAAGGTGCTTGATCTCATAATACGTCTTGTGTTCCAGCTCAGGGAAATCAAGTGGTGCACTATAGATATCAGGGTTAGCGTATAAAAGCTTACAACGTGGATCATCATGTATGACCTCGAGCGTGAATTCATACAACAGAGGTGAGTCAGTCTTGAGATGAACTATCCCACCTAGTTTGAGGATGCGACGATAGCGCTCCAGAAAAGGTGCAGCCATCAACCGTCGGGTGATCTTGCCTTCAAAAGGATCAGGGAAAGTGATCCATATAGCAGAGATCTCTTCAGGGGCAAAAAACCGATCTATAAATTCAATCCTGGTCCGGAGAAAGGCCACATTTTGCATAGACAATTCAAGGGCTTCGCGCGCACCTTTCCACATACGCGCACCTTTGATATCCACCCCGATATAATTCTGCTCCGGATGGTCTTTGGCCAGGGCTACTGTGTAGTCTCCCTTGCCACAAGCCAGTTCGAGTACGAGCGGGTGGTCATTGTGAAATTGGGTATTTGCCCATTGCCCTCTCAGATCCCTGCTCATACCCTCCTGGTTGGAGAGAAAGGACTCCATGGCCGGATCGACCTCATAGACATTAGGAAAGGCGGCTACTTCAGCAAACCTTTTGAGCTTATTTTTTCTTCCCATCGAGGGGCAAAACTACATATTAACAGCATTTACGATGGAAGGAAGGGGATGAGGACCCTACACCCCTCATTCGATCCTAAACCTTATATACCCTCTTTTGGTTTTTTCATACATTCACCATTGATTAATACCTGAAGGGATCAAATGCCACCAAAATCCGTTAAATCTGCTCACGACACGATCTTTGAAAAAGAGCTGCTCCCCCATGTACATGCCCTCCAGACCTTTGCCTACCACCTGACTTATAACCAGGAGGATGCCGATGACCTGGTTCAGGAGACCTATCTCAAAGCTTATCGCTTTATTGATAAGTACGAAAAAGGAACTAATGCCAAAGCATGGATGTTTAAAATCCTCAAGAACGCCTATATAAACGAATATAGGAAGAAGGTCAAGCAGCCTACCAAAGTTGATTTTGAGGATATAGTCGCCTATCATGATACCGATGACGACCGCGTATCCGGATACAGTGACCTGAGAGAAGAAATCTTCCTGCACATGATGGGGGATGAGGTGACCTCCGCGATCAATAGTCTCCCGCTTGATTTCAGGACCGTGATTCTGCTTTGTGACATTGAAGGTTTTACCTACGAAGAGATTGCAGCCATTATCGATGTACCGATTGGTACAGTGCGATCAAGGCTTTTCAGAGCTCGAAATCTATTGAAAGAAAAATTGACCAATTATGCCCAGCAACATGGATACACCGATGTCAGAGGGCAAAAAAGATTGAAACGAAGTACCCCCGCTGATGACCATGACGACACTGAAGAAGAATAATACAAAAAGAAAATAAACGAATCTTATCACATTCATTATATCTTATTTCCTCACCATAGGAATGTAAAAAGCGGAATCTATGAAGAACATCAACGCAAAAAATGAATTGCAGAAGCAGGTCGGAATGTATTTTGACCAGGCGCTGGATCAACAATCCAAGGATGAATTTCTTCAAAAGGTTAGCTCTGATCCCATATATCAACAGGCCTTTCAACACGAGCAGCTGATGAGGGATAATATCAAAAAAATGATCCACCGGCCGGGTGACCCTTCGCAGCTCATCCAGGCGATTAAAAATCAGATCGGAAAGGGTTGAGTGAGGAGCAAAGAGAATTAATACCAAGTAATGATATAGAAAAAGGCCGCACCAGTGTGGCCTTTTTTCGTTTTAGCTTCCCACAGCGATAGTAAAGATTATAGGATCGGGTATTCAGGATTTGAGTTGTTTAAAGTGAGAATGCCTACCGGACAAAGCAATACTAGACGTACCATGGATAAAAAAGTACCTCCATATATTAGCGTATCCTAAATATTACCGATAAATTGTGACTGAATTTCAAAACGAGAGGCGGACCCGGCTCTATCATCTGTTTGCAACCTATAAATACAACACGTATGAAAAAAATGCTTCTTCATCTTATTCTGTTGACTATTGCTGTGACTGCCTATGCTCAAAAATCCGCCCATGACCGTTACACGGTCTCTGGAGGCTTACTGGGGGCATTGAACCTAAGCAAGTTCAGGATAGACGGACAAAACCCGGCGGATATCAGCTATGATTCCAAAATCGGATGGTCAGCGGGTGGTTGGGTTAACCTTCCATTAGGCAGTGCTCTTTCCCTCGAACCACAGGTCATGTACTCCTACTATACCTATAGAGCTGAATATCCTGCTGCCTTACTTGGAAATGGCAACATGAGTTATATCTCCATCCCTGTTTTACTGAAATTACACCTGGGGAAAGCACTTGCGATTACAGCAGGTCCACAGGTGGATCTCGTCATGGATGTGGAAGATAACATCGGCACTGCGGAAAGTGGAGATTTTACAAGCCCGAGTTTTGCTTTGAACGGAGGAATCGAAATATTCCCGCATGGTAGGGCTGTTATCTTTGGCCGCTATATGTATGGCTTGGATAACATGGACAACAGTGAAGTTCCTAATGCTGTCACTGAGTTTAATAATTCAAACTTTCAGTTAGGTATTAAACTCAGATTGTTTGGCAAGTTCATACCTGCAGATACCGATGAAGATGGAATTCCGGACAAGAGTGATAGTTGCCCAACGGAAGCAGGGTTTGAAAGATATGCCGGTTGTCCGATTCCCGATACGGATGGTGACGGATTCAATGATGAAGTGGACGCATGTGTGACTGTTGCCGGCATAGCTAAATACAATGGCTGTCCGATTCCGGATACAGATGGAGATGGTATCAATGATGAAGAGGACAAATGTCCTACGGTAGCTGGGTTAGCCAAATACAATGGCTGTCCGATTCCGGATACAGATGGAGATGGTATCAACGATGAAGTGGATAAATGTCCAACCCAGGCAGGTTTAGCAAAATATAACGGATGTCCCGATACCGATGGTGATGGCATCACAGACGATATGGATAAATGTCCAACCCAGGCCGGTGTAGCTGCATATGATGGCTGTCCGATTCCGGACAGGGATATGGATGGTGTCCTGGATCCTGATGACAAGTGTCCGGATATCAAAGGACCTGCAGACAATGGCGGATGTCCAAAAATTGAAAATGCGAAATTCAATACGCGGTTCATTCAGTTTATAACCGGAAGTGCTACACTGACCGCAAAATCAAAAACAATGATTAAGGAAGGTGCGAAACTGATGAACAGTGATGACTTTAAATCCTTAAAGGTTGAAGTTCGCGGACATACCGATAATGTTGGGTCAGAAGAGTCTAACCATAAGCTAAGCCATAACAGGGCCACTGCGGTCATGGTGGAGTTGGTTAAAAATGGTGTAGATCCTTCCCGGATCACAGCGGTGGGCTTTGGAGAGACCATGCCAATTGCGGATAATAAAACATCGGAAGGCAGAGCCACAAACCGCAGGGTTGCTTTTGACGTGAGACAGTAAATCAAGTTTTGTTTTGTCCGGGATGAGATAAAACGAAATCAGATCATGAAAGCTCCACACCTACAAATGGTGTGGAGCTTTTTTATAGAAGAAAAACTTGTTGTTTTTGATGTACAAGAAATCAAATTTGCAGGAGTTCATTTTCCATGATCCACTCCATGCATTGCCTATGAGAAAGCATTTTAATTATTACTGCTATGTAGCAATTCTGTGCTTATTGCAGATAGCTGTCTTTGGCCAGAAAGACTCCCTCGTCATGACCAATGGCGACATTTTGACAGGAGAACTTAAATCCATGGACAAAGGAGTATTGTATATAGAGACGCCATATTCAGCCAAAGACTTTAAGGTCAAATGGAAAGAAGTCAGGGATGTAAACTCCACCACCCGCTTTCTGGTGACGCTCCAGGATGGCCGGAGGATCAACACTACTTTGCAATCGAATGCTAAAGGGGAGATAGTCCTGCTACTTGAAGGTGGTAGTAGTACTCCGTATCCTCTGAAGAATTGGTCATGCTTATCGGACTTAAATCTGAATTCTGGAGCAGAGTTGATGCAAGTGTTGACTTTGGATTTAGTTTTGCAAGAGCAAATAATTTGCAACAGGGAACTGGACAAATTGCCGCAGGCTACCTTGGTGATACCTGGTCAACGGATCTCTTTTTTAATATCTTCCGTTCGGTGCAGGACAGCACCGCACCTACCCGACGCAATGAAGGGGGTATCAATTATAAATATTATCTGCAGCAGGATTGGTACTTAATGTCCGATTTAAACTACCTGTCTAATACCGAACAGGCATTGGAGTCAAGGTACACGGCTAAACTGGGTGCTGGTAATTTTTTAATCCATTCCAATCATTCATCCTGGGGAGCAGGTGGCGGCATCTCGCTAAATAGAGAAAATTTTACGAATGAGACACCAGATCGTAGCAGTGCTGAAGCGTATGTAGGAACAGAGCTAAACCTATTTGACATCGGGGATCTTAGCTTGTTATCCACTATATACGTATACCCGAGTCTTACAGAGGCAGGAAGGCTTCGTTCAGATTTTAAGATAGACACCAAATACGAATTTGCAAATGATTTTTATGTCAAGTTTAATTTGACGCTCAACTATGATAATAGGCCAGCAATTGTGGGGAATGAGACAGACTATGTCTATGGTATTTCTTTTAGATGGGAATTGTAAAGCCGGGAAGCGAAGTACATTGGTAAATTAGAACGAAACTTGTACTCAAAAGCATCATCGATTAATTCTGAATGAAATACAAAAAGCCGTAATAAAGAGAGCAGCTTTTTTTATGGATAGTTGGGAATAGGACTAGTCCAGCTCTCCTAATAAAGCGAATTTCTTCCAGGACGGTTGCATACGAACCCAACGTTTAAAGCTAAATAGGACTGTATTTCATCAAGCTCACCTGCTTTTAAGCCGTAGTAATATTTCAGCACGATCGTCGTCACTGAGGTAATGCTGTTCCGTCTAAAAGGTTGCAGAACAAAACAATAGGGATATGATGATATAGCTTATCTTCTAAATGTTCAATACTTGATTAATTGGTTTGTAAATAAGGTGATTGTTCGAAAGCCTTCGCAACCCCTTGGAAATAGCAGTTGAACCGGTCAATAGTCCGTTCATCGCTCCTATCCAGACTGCCTGGGAAAAATTTATATAAATGTAATTTTGGTTTTATAATGCTGATCAATCGAATGTGCAGATGAAAGAAGATAAACTGAGCCAGAAGTCTTAAAACGCTTTATTTACCCCATTTCTGACCGCTATTCTTATTTCCACTGCCTCCACTTTTCATTGCATTTCCTAAGTAAGCATTTTGTCCAAATATGGACGGATGATCTTTTTTATAAAAGGTAAAACCTTTAGAAGAAGAATTGAGTTAATTTGCAGTATGGGTCAACGTAAAAACTACTTTTTTTTCTCCTTCTTTTTTGTTCTTTGGTTTCAAAGTCAAAGTCAACCCTTGGTGGCGACCATCAAGGGCTATGATATGCACACAGAGCTCAATTGGAATGACATAACAAATGCAGACCGATATCAGGTCTGGCGAAAGGCTGATGAGGATCCCGCCTATTCGTTGCTGACCAGTACCAGAAAATTACGCCTGCAGGATTGGACAGGAAGAACAGACGAACTACCTGATCAATACAAGTATTTTGTCGAAGCCCTTTCAGTTCCCGGGGAGGTCTTATTCACCTCAGATACGATTGAAGCCTTAGTGTCTTCTTTTACAGACGATCAGTTTCTGGACATGGTTCAGGAGTATACCTTCAGATATTTCTACGAATACGGACATCCCACCAGTGGCATGGCACGTGAGCGTCTTGGAAGTGGGGATATCGTTACTGCAGGTGGAACTGGATTTGGTATTATGGCCCTGGTGGTCGGAGTGCATAGAGGCTTTATCACGCGTGAAGAAGGCGTGGATAGGATGTTGAAAATTGTTAGCTTCTTGCAGTTTGCAGACAGATTTCATGGTGTATTCCCTCACTGGATGAATGGCAAGACGGGTGATGTAGTTCCTTTCAGCACCTTTGACAACGGCGGCGACCTTGTAGAAACAGCTTTCTTAATGCAAGGCTTGTTATGTGCGCGGCAATACTTCAATGTCAATACCGAAACAGAAAATACCCTTCGTGATGTGATCACCGGTTTATGGGAAGATGTAGAATGGGATTTTTATAGTCGTAATAATTCAGGAGTCCTTTATTGGCACTGGTCTCCAAATTATGCGTGGCAAATGAACTTTCAGATACGGGGCTATAATGAAGCACTGATCGTATATCTGCTCGCTATTGCATCACCAACCCATCCTGTGAATCCCTCCTATTGGACATCCGGATGGGCAGGTGCAGGGTATAAGAATGGTAATACCTGGTATGGGTTCAAGCTATATGTAGGTCCTAATTTTGGCGGTCCTTTGTTCTTTGCACATTATTCCTTTCTGGGTTTTGATCCAAGAAATATCAAAGATCAGTTTGCCAATTATTTTGATCAGAATCACAATCATACGATGATCAACAGGTCGTGGTGTATTGCAAATCCGCTACATCACGAAGGATATGGCGAAAATTGCTGGGGGCTGACAGCCAGTGACGATCCATGGGGCTATCTGGCACATGCCCCCGGGGCACAGACAGACAATGGGACGATTACACCAGCCGCGGCTATTCCCTCTATGCCTTATACACCGACAGAAAGTATCGCTGCGCTGAAGCACTTTTACCAGGTATATGGTCAAAATCTTTGGGGTGAGTATGGATTCTACGACGCTTTTAATCCCGGAGAGGATTGGTTTGCTGATTCATATCTCGCTATCGATCAGGGCCCTATCATCGATATGATCGAAAATTACCGGTCCGGACTTCTGTGGTCATATTTTATGACTAATCCAGAGATATCACCTGCCCTCAGTGCCATTGGTTTTGAGGCGGATCCTGTGTCCACCGATGGCCCTAATGCTTTAGCCGGCGAATGGAACGTATATCCAACTGTCAGTCAAGGAGATCTATACATCAAGCTCGATGGAATATGGAAAGAAACCACTTATACCATAGCTGTGACAGACGCTTATGGTAGAACCTTAAGCATGGAAGAACATTTTTTCGAAGGCCAGCATTTGAAGTTAAATTTGCAAGGATTGGATCACCGGATTGGATGGGTTTGGATATCCCTTTATGATCAGGAAAAACTCATCGGAACAAAACCGATCTGGGTCAAGCAGTGATTAAATCATTGGATTTTTTTTTTGTTAATCAAATACCAATATTTTTTGGGTTGAGTTATAATTGACAAAACCTGTTAATCTATAGTGTATTGATCATAGGCGTATTAGGAATAAAAACTTTTATTTGTCCTTTTTTAAATTGGATATAATGAAAAACGTTGAAACTCTTTTACCCCCCTATCAGCCCGTTTTGCTATATTTAGAGTTCTAAAATTTTCACATTTCAAAAATTCAATTCCGATATGAAAAATGTACTACTACTTTTTTTTCTTTTCATTTCATGGGCAAACATCCAAGCGCAGACCACCTACGAGGATTTCGAAGATGGTCAGGCAGATATATCCTGGATCGGCCTCAATGGAATCTACAACGGTATCGTCAACAATCCGGCGCCTGATGCGGTCAACGGAAGTGAATTCGTTGGTTCGTTTACTAATGTTGAGACGTTTGATTTTTGCTTTGCCCTGGGTACTTTAATGCAGCCAGCTGACCTGAGCACATTCAATCTCATCAAGATGAAAGTTTGGTCGCCTATCGCACCAAGCCAGGTCCTTTTCAAATTTGAAGGAGGTGGTAATCAGGTGGAGCAGTTCAGGGATATCACGGTAGCCAACCAATGGGTTGAATACAGTTTTGACCTGAGTGCCGGTGCAGCTTTTACAGGCATGGACAAAGTCCTGGTATCTTTTAATCCGTTTATCCTGGGCAATGGAGATACGTTTTATTTTGATGACATCGTAGGTGTCGAAGCTATTGCCGAATACGAAACATTTGAGAATGGTCTTGCCCTTCCATGGGTAGGAGCAGACGGTGAATTCAACGGACCAGTAGAAAATCCGGATTCTAATTCAGTCAATGGTTCAGATTGGGTTGGTCAATATGTCAAATCAGGAATGCATTCATACAGCTTGTTGATAGCTGATCGAGGCACTCCATTTGACATGAGTATTCTTAATCAGTTTCACCTCAATGTGCATTCACAAGTACCGTCTCAGGTGCTGATGAAATTAGAAGGACCGGGTGGACCAGCAATTGAGCGTACCAAAAATATTGGCCTGATCGACGAATGGCAGGACTACACCTTTGATTTCTCTGAAGCAGCAGACTGGACGCACCTCTCTAAGGTGATCCTGTTTTTTGACCCGGGAGTTGAAATGAGTGCGGATACCTATTACTTCGACAACCTGCTGGCTTTACCACAAGGTATTTGCAAAAATGTAACCCTCGATCCTACGATGATCGATGATTTCGAATGCAATCGTAACGCAACCTATGTCAATGGATGGGATAGCCTGACAGTAGTCAACAATCCTGCACCTAATGCAGTCAACACTTCAGCTAAAGTCGGCCGTTATGGCGATCCTTCTACAGAGCAGTGGGCTACACTCTTGTTGGACAATCAAAACCCGATTGATCTGAGCACGCGCAATCAGCTTAACATCAAAATATGGGCTCCCAGAGTAGTCCCTATCCTGTTTAAACTTGAAGGAGGTTCTTCACCTGCAAAAGAAATCTGGGTAGATGCACAATCCGCAGGCAACTGGGATCAGTATGTAATTGATTTTAGCGGAGAAGCTTTATCCAATCACCGCAAGATCGCTATCTTCTTTAACGGAGGCCAGGATCCACAGGCCGGTGATGTGTACTACATAGATGATATCAACTGGAGAGAACAAACCACTTTTGTTCTAGAAGATTTTGAACAAGGTGCGTTTCTGCCATGGGCTCCATTAGATGATCAGACACTCCTGCATGGTACATTCGCTGTCATTGATAATCCGGATCCATCCGGTATCAATACATCCCTACAAGTAGGCGAGTATACAAAAGGTACATCTGCATTCAGCACACTTGCTGCAGTTGCTCCCGGTGTGATTGATATCACAGCACGTCCTCAATACAATCTTGATGTCTGGGCTTCTGCTCCGGGTACGATGACCTTCCAACTGGAAAGTGTATCTGAAGGAAACAAAGAAGTGACCAGAGACATCGTTACAGGCGCTGCCTGGGAAACAGTGTCTTTTAACTTTGCCGAGTTTCAGTCAATAACCGACTGGGCATCGATGCGACTGATCTTCAATCCGGGTGTTGCTGAAGAAGGAGCTGTCTTCTATTTTGACAACCTCAACCAATCCGAAAGCACCGTGGATCCATGTGAAGGCGTGGTAGCGATCAGCAATATCATTGATGACTTCGAGTGCCAACGCAACTACGAAGCTGGCGCGGGTGCAGAATTGTTGAGTGTAGTTGGTAATCCAGATGTGACTGTAGTCAATAGTTCCACCTTTGTAGGTTTGTATAAAGACCAACCTGCACAGCCATGGTCTGCTTTGTGCTGGGAGTTCCCTGATGGAATTGATCTTTCAGCGTTCAATCAACTATCATTTCAAGTCATTGGACAGACTGCTGTTCCGATCCTGATCAAACTGGAAGGTGGATCAAGTCCTGCTGCGGAAATTTTTACAGCCATCACCACACCAGGTGAATGGGAAACCATTTCTGTGGATTTTTCTGAGCAGATAGGCCAGGATCACAGACGTGTATGTATCTTCTTTAATGCCGGTGTTGAAACCACGACAGAAGATGATTACTACATCGACAATGTACAGTTTGCACATGCTCCTTTCACAGGATGTATCGTCAACTTTGAAGAACCTGCGTTTATATCTGATACATGGTTATATTTCCCATCAGATGATTCAGGTGCATTTGAATTGATTGACAATCCTGATCCAAGTGGCATCAATACCAGTGCCAAAGTTGGTAAAGCAACAGAGAAAGCAAGCAGCGGTCAGCCATGGCAAGGGATGTATACGGATCTTCCTGCACCAATACATTTCGGTGCTGATAAGATCATCAAGATGAAAGTATGGTCACCACAAGTGGCTACCGTCACGATGAAACTTGAGCGTCCGTTGACACCTGGAGCACCGACTTCAGGTGACCTTACCGTACCAAATACAGTAGCAAATGAATGGGAAGAACTGTCGTTTGACTTTTCTTCAACGCCGATTACAGATGATGGCGAGTATGCACGTATCACATTGATATGGGATATCAACAATATACCAGCAGAAGATGTCATCTATTATTTTGATGACATCCAGTTGACATCAGGTGGTTGCAGTCCGACAAGTATTTTTGGTGGACCGGAAAAACCACGTGATCTGCGTGTATCCCCTAATCCGGTGACCGACGAATTGCGTATTGATGAGCTCGGTAATGTATCCAGGCTTGATATCTACAATATGTTTGGACAACGTGTTGCCACTGTTTGGACAGGGACGGCTACCCGCACTGCACTTCAGGTAAGCAACCTTACACAGGGAACATATATCCTGAATGGTTATAGCGCTAAAGGCGAACTTCTTGCCTTGACCCGCTTTGTTAAACTTTAATTAGCATCACGATAAAAATCGGGGAGAGCGCATTGCCTCCCCGATTTTTTTTTATAACCACCCATGCGAAAATTCCTTCTTCTCTTCATCGTATTTGCTGCATGCAAATCACGGCCTGTACAAAGAAGCTTTGCGCCTGAAGTACTCTATTCCACTGAAGAATTGCAACGTCGCACTTTTGATTACTTCTGGGAACTGGCAGATAGTGTCCATTACCAGATTCCGGACAGATATCCCACCCTTACATTTTCATCTATTGCGGCGACAGGATTTGGGCTCAGTGCTTATATTGTTGGTGTCGAAAAAAAATATGTCACTCGTGGAGCGGCGGCTGCGCGGACATTAAAGACATTGCGGGTTCTTTGGAATCTGCAGCAAGGACCTGAGGCCACGGATGTTTCAGGGTACAAGGGATTTTTCTATCACTTCCTGACCCTGGACAAAGCTACACGCTTTAAAAATGTTGAATTGTCTTCGATAGATACAGGTTTGTTGATGGCAGGCATACTTTCGGTGATGTCGTATTTCGATGGCGATAATGAAACAGAGAAAGCCATTCGGCAGACAGCAGATGATCTCTACAAAAGAGTAGAGTGGGATTGGATGATGGATGGAAAAGAAACCATGTCGATGGGGTATCATCCTGAAGCGGTTTCTTCCACGGCCACTGGATTTATTCCTGCACAGTGGAAAGGGTACAATGAAGCGATGGTGCTGATTCTGATGGCGATGGGATCACCTACACATCCTATAGATACTGCTGCATGGGATGTATGGTGCTCGACCTATCCATGGGATACGTTTTATGGACAGGAGCATGTCAACTTTGATCCATTGTTTGGTCATCAGTATAGCCATGTATGGATTGATTTCAGAGGTATCCAAGATGACTACATGCGGACGAAGGGAATTGATTATTTTGAAAACAGTCGCAGGGCGACATTAGCCAACCGCAATTATTGTGTAGCCAATCCGATGGGAGCTATAGGGTATGGACCTTATTGTTGGGGACTCACCGCATGTGATGGTCCGGGAGGCGGAAAGAAAGAAGTTGGTGGAAAAGAATGGCAGTTTTTTGATTACCGTGCTCGTGGTGCATGCAGCATCCAGATTGTAGATGATGGTACGATAGCGCCTACAGCGGCGGGAGGATCATACGCATATACACCTTCTTTGTCAGACAGCACGTTGCAGTTTATGTGGAATACGTATTACAGCGATCTGGTAGGGGAGTTTGGATTTAAAGATGCTTTCAATCTCACCTACGTAGATGAGAAAAATCTGAATGGTTGGTTTGATATAGATTATCTCGGCATAGATCAGGGACCTATTTTACTTATGATCGCCAATCACCAAAGTGGAATCATCTGGGATGTGATGAAGAAAAATCCGTATATCTTGACGGGGTTGAAGAAGGCAGGGTTTAAAGGGGGATGGTTAAGTGAAGAGTGAAAAGTGACACGTTCCAAAAGACATGATGAGGAAAGCACTGAAGTCAGTACCAACTTTCTCATTGCCCCGTAGGGGCTATATATCGGTAACATACGAAAAGGAAAAATCTATCCTTGCCCTGTAGGGGCAAAACAGAGGCGGGGCAAAAAGAAATAAAGAGTGATGCTTCGACTACTTCGACTTCCTCAGCACAGGTCCGCTCAGCAACCGAAAGAGAAAACAGAAGGAGAAAATCGAAGCACAGCGTATACTTCGGCTCCGCTCAGCACAAGGATCTCGACGCTAGGAGTGAGAGAAAAAGAAAAGAGAAAAATGAAGAATTGAGCGCTGGAAATATAAGATTGACGACAAAAAGGGTAAAATTAATTAGCGAAAATTACCGTGAATTAGCGGTAACTGATTATATCTGCTACTTCGCGCATGCTCCCTGTATCTCCACTTTCGTGCACAGCATTTTCTTCCACCTATAGTTTCCCACTTTCCCTATCTTAAGCCCGATAACCGAGGAGTGCTTTTGCCTCCTTGTATGACAAGATAGACTAGTATACTATGATGATCTCTTTCTTACGCCAAGGCAGCTTACTGTCCCTGCTCATTTTTGCCCTGATTTCATGCCAGCCATCGAAACAACTGCAGGCCCAGCAAGACGATGACTATTCGATACAGATCGATAGTGTCCTCAGTCTAATGACCCTCGATGAGAAGATCGGCCAGATGACCCTCTACACCACCGACTGGGAATCTACCGGCCCGACTATACGCAAAGGCTACCAGGAAGATATCCGCAAAGGAACCTGTGGGGCGCTATTCAATAGCCATACGGTTGCTTTTACGCGCCAACTGCAGGATATCGCAGTCAAAGAAAGCCGGTTGGGTATACCCTTGCTGTTCGGTTATGATGTGATCCATGGGTACAAGACGATTTTTCCGGTCCCACTTGGAGAATCCTGCAGCTGGGATCTCGCTGCCATGGAGCAATCCGCTTCTATCGCTGCTGCCGAAGCAGCAGCAGCAGGATTGCATTGGACATTTGCTCCTATGGTCGATATCTCAAGGGATCCCCGATGGGGACGCGTCATGGAAGGAGCCGGTGAGGATCCATACCTGGGCTCACTGATAGCCCGCGCCAGGGTGCATGGATTTCAGGGTGATCATTTTAATGGAACAGACAAAATACTAGCGTGTATCAAACACTTTGCAGGGTATGGTGCCCCCATAGCAGGACGTGACTACAATACGGTAGATATGAGTGAGCGCACTTTCAGAGATATCTATTTACCTCCATATAAAGCTGGTATTGAAGCCGGAGCCAGGACGATCATGACATCCTTCAATGATCTCGATGGTATCCCATCAACAGGCAATAAATGGCTGCTGGAAGATGTCCTTCGCAAAGAACTTGGTTTCACCGGTTTTATCGTGACGGATTATACAAGTATTAATGAAATGGTCGCTCATGGTTATGCTACGGATGAAGCGCATGCCGGTGAGCTGGCCGCCAATGCAACGGTAGATATGGATATGCAGGGCGCTGTCTTCCAGCGATTTCTCAAACAATCTATTGCGGATGGAAAAGTGAGCGAAAAATTAGTTGACGATGCTGTACGCAGAATCCTTCGTATCAAATTTGAACTAGGACTGTTTAAAGACCCGTACAAGTTTTCCAACGAACAACGCGAAAAAGAAGTTGTCTTTTCTACAGCAAACCTTGAAGCGGCCAGAGATATAGCACGCAAATCAATCGTATTGCTGAAGAATGAAGGCAATGTCCTACCCATCACCAAAGGAAAAAAAATCGCACTGGTAGGGCCACTCGCCGCAGACCGTAACAACCTGATAGGCGAATGGCGTGGCGCTGGTGATGGCACTAAAAGTGTCAGCGTACTAGATGCTTTTCAAGAGCGGGCCACAAAAGATGGATTTACTTTCACCCATGCCATGGGATGCGAAATCACCGGGGAGAGTACATCCGGTTTTGCAGAAGCTGTTCGTAATGCGCAAGATGCTGATATCATCATCGCGGTAGTAGGTGAAAAATGGAATATGAGCGGTGAAGCTAAAGCACGTGCAGATATATCCATTCCAGGTATGCAGGAGGAATTGGTCAAAGAACTCGTGGCCACAGGTAAACCCGTCGTGGTGGTATTGATGAATGGAAGACCGTTAGCGATTCCATGGATTGCTGAACATGCTACTGCTATCGTAGAAGCCTGGCTGCCCGGTACCATGGGTGGACCCGCTGTGAGTGATGTCCTGTTTGGCGATTATAATCCTTCCGCTAAACTCACTATGACCTTCCCAAGGCATGTAGGTCAGGTGCCTATATTCTATAACGAAAAGAATACCGGCCGCCCGTTTGATCCCAACAATGGATATACGTCAAAGTACCTGGATATGCCTAACGCGCCGCAGTATCCATTTGGATTTGGGTTGAGCTATACCACATTTACTTATGACTCGATGGTCGTCTCCGGAAAGAATTTCAGCTTTAGTGATACCATCAACGTCTCTGTCAACATTACCAACACCGGTGCAATGGCAGGCGAAGAAATAGTGCAGCTCTATGTGCGTGACCTGGTCGGGAGTGTGACAAGGCCTGTAAAAGAACTCAAAGGATTTGAAAAAATAAAACTGGCCCCGGGGGAGCGTAAAAGCGTTACATTTAAGATAACCAGTGCAGACCTAGCATTTCATACAGCAGATATGACCTTTAAAGCAGAGCCTGGACTCTTCTGGATGATGGTGGGTCCTGATTCTGAACGATTACAGAAAAAAGAAATCCGGTTGGTTGAATAAATCCCAATGACCAGGTTGTAAAGTATGTTATTTTATTAAACGTAAAAAGAACCAGATGCAAATGAATCCTTTACGAATTCTCTTCTTTTCGATGTTGTGGCTTCCTTTTACCACTTTGGCCCAGCGTTCGGTGACAGGCGTCGTCCTTGATGCTGATACCAATGATCCATTGATCGGCGTGACCATCCTTGAAGCACAGACAGACCAAGGCACGCTGACTGATCTGGATGGACGCTTTGTTTTTACATTGACCAGCGCTGATCCTACACTGATATTCAGATACACAGGCTATTCGACAGTCGAAGTCAAGGTAGATGGTCGTGACCAGCTTGATGTGCGGATGTCTGAAGAAGCTACTTTGTTTGATCAGGTGGTGGTCGTTGGTTATGGAACCCAGAAGAAAAGCGATCTCACCGGGGCCGTATCCTCTGTGAAAGGTAAGGACCTCGCAAGAATCCCGACATCCAATGTCGAACAAGCACTGCAAGGAAAAGTATCCGGTGTATATGTAGCACCATCGTCCGGATCGCCTGGAGCCGGAGCAGTCATTCGAATACGTGGAACAGGAACGCTCAACAATGCCAATCCACTCTATGTCATCGATGGTATGATCACATATGATGCGTCCAATGTAAATCCGGAAGATGTAGAAAGTATTGAAGTACTAAAAGACGCTTCAGCCGCCGCCATATATGGAAGTCGTGGCGCCAATGGAGTCATACTCATCACCACCAAGGGTGGAAAAACGAGAGACAAAGCCTCCATCACTGCCTCCGCCTATTATGGGGTGCAACAAATCACCAATTTTATTGATGTACTCAATGCATCGGAGTTTGCCTCGGCTTACAACGATCTCCCATCACTCGACTATTTTCCAAATCCGGATTCCCTGGGCGTAGGCACAAACTATCAGGATGAAATATTCAGAAACGCACCGATCTCCAATTTTACCCTTTCAGCTAATGGTGGTTCCGAACAATATCAATACAATTTCAGTGGTAATTATTTCTCCCAGGATGGCATTATCGAAAATTCGCATTACGATAGACTCACCTTTCGGATCAATGGGGAATTCAAACTGAATACATATATGTCGATCGGCCACAACGTTTCTTATTCTGCGATCAGAGAAGATGTTGCGCCCGGCGTAGTCAACAGCGCTTACCGAATGCCACCGACATTAACGCCGCGGGATTCTACAGGTGATTTTACAGACCCTACTTTTTTTGGACTTCCAGTGGCTAATCCATCCGCTGACTTATTTTACAAAAGCAATAATCACAACAATGCTTCCAGACTTTTTGGAAACATGTATGCAGATATTCACTTCCTTAAAAATTTTACGTTCAGAAGTAATTTTGGATTTGATAAAGGCAATCGTGCCTCTCAATATTTCGAACCCATATTTCAAGTCAGCCCATCTCAGCTCAATAAAAATGATCGGTTAAGTGTGGGAACAAGTACCAACAACGACTGGATCTGGGAGCAAACAGTCACCTATGACCATTCATGGAAGGAGCATCATATCACTGCCCTGGCCGGATATACAGCCGAAGAGCGTCAGAATACTTCGCTCGGAGGCAGCCGTGAAAACTTTCCCGGATCGGCACAAGAACTATTGTACTTATCAGCGGGGAACGATACAACACAGATGAATTACCAGGGAGCCTCTGATGAAGCCCTCACCTCTAATCTATTCAGGGTCAACTATACCTTTAAAAGTAAATACCTGCTGACCGCAAGTTTGCGCATAGATCGATCTAGTCGATTTACCAAAGCTAACCGTACAGGCACATTTCCATCTGCCAGTGTAGGTTGGAATATGACCGATGAGCCCTTTGTGCAGGATTTGAATTTTCTTGATCGTTTGAAAGTCAGGGCTAGCTATGGAGAGCTCGGTAATCAAGCTGCCTCTTCCAGGTATCCTTCCACTGGAGCAGTGACTAGCGGCTTGTATGGTGTCTTTGGGGCTAGTGAAAGTCTGAACCAGGGTGCTACGCTGATATCGCTCTCCAATGCAGACCTGCAATGGGAAACTTCAAGACAAGCTGACATTGGCGTAGAGGTGGGATTTTTTGATGGGCGACTGGCAGTAGAAGTAGATTGGTACAACCGTAATACGTTTGACATCATAGCGGCAGTACCGATTCCTGATTATGTTGGGTCACAGGATGATCCTGTAGTCAATACAGCCCAGATCCGCAACCAGGGTTGGGATATCAGCGCCAATTGGAGAGAGGGAGGCACCGTAGCTTATAATTTTGGCGTGATCGTTTCACCGGTCACTAATACAGTTGAGAAACTTGCCAATGGACGCAATGAAATATTCGCAGCAAATATCAACGGTGAGTTTGCTTCCCACACTGTGGTCGGATTACCGATTGGTGGATTTTATGGTTACAAGGTTGCTGGCATTTTTCAAAGTCAGGAAGAGCTGGATATGAGTCCAAAATTCGGAGATGAAAAAATCGGTGACATTCGATTTGCAGATACCAATCTCGATGGAATCCTCAATGGGGATGACCGCACATACCTCGGTAGTCCGATACCAAAACTCACCTATAGCTTTACAGCCGGTGTCGAATGGAATGGCTTTGACCTTAATGCAGACGTTCTCGGCGTAAGTGGATATAGTGTATTCAATGCCAAAGAAACATTACGTGTAGGGGTATACAATTGGGAGAGCCATGTGATAGATCGTTGGACTCCAGATAATCCTTCCCAGACAGAGCCGCGCCTGGTCAATGGAGGACATAACTATAGAGTAAGCGACAGGTTTATTCAAGACGGAGACTTTATCCGTTTGCGAAATCTTAGTCTTGGGTATACCATTCCTACAAGGGTCTCCTCAAAAGCGAAATTGGATCGCTTAAGAGTGTATGTGTCAGGTACCAATATCTGGACAAGCCAGAAATATACAGGCTATTCTCCTGAGTTCCCCAATGCAGGTAATACGTATGAAGTTGGATTTGATTTTGGCGGATATCCAGTGGCCAAATCATGGCAAGCAGGTATTGAAATTCAGTTTTAATCTTTTAGAAATCGATGATCATGAAAAATAATATAAAATCAGGAGCAATCCATAAGAACATATCCTTTCGTTTAGGTTTAATCCTACTACTGGCAGTCGTGAGTAGTTGTGGAGAAGATTTTCTGGAAAGAAAACCAAAAGGGCAACTGACGTTTGATACGTTTTTCGAAACCTCAGATCACGCCGTTTGGGCAACTAATGCGATCTATCAGAAATTCCGTACGTGGGAGATGTGTGCATTTCCTTGGATAGGTATTACGGATATCATCAGTGATGATGCGGACAAAGGGAGTACACCTACCGATGCACTATATATGCTTGAGTTGGATGAATTTTCATTTGATGCCACCAATGAAGGAATCAATGGCGCATGGTCAGGTCACTACCAGCTCATCTTCAGAGCCAACCTGGCGATCGACAATATTCCGGGTATAGACATGGATGAAGCGCTACGTAATCGATTGGTGGGAGAAGCTAAATTTCTGAGAGCCTATACCTACTTCAGGTTGGTGCAATGGTTTGGAGATATTCCTTTAGTCACAAGTTCCTTGAGCCAGGATGAATATTACAACCAGACCAGGACGTCAAAAGAAGTAGTTTATGATTTGATTGAGCAGGATCTGCTGGATGCCATTGCTGTGCTCCCTGAGAAATCGGATTATCCATCTGGAGATCTTGGCAGAGCGACCAAAGGTGCTGCCAGAGGAATGCTTGCCAAATTGTATATGGTCAAACAACAATTTGTCGCTGCGCTTGATCAATGTGATGCAATCATATTGTCTGGCGAGTACATGATGTTGACTCGGTATTCAGATAATTTTCTTCGGGTAGGGGAGCACGGTGCTGAAAGCATTTTTGAAATTAGTGCTGTAGCAGAGCAAGCTGCCATCGCAGGTCCAGGCGCAACACCATTCAATATGGTACAAGGCGTCAGAGGGGTGCCCAATCTTGGTTTTGGATTTAACAGGCCTAGTGATGATCTAGTAGCAGATTACGAAGCAGGTGATCCGCGACGTCAGGCTACGATTATTTATGTCGGAGAGGTCCTGCCTGACGGTTCTACTATCGTACAAGACAATCCTGAAGTGCTCAATGAACGATACAATCAGAAAGCCTGGGTACCCGCGCATGCCGGGCTCAATGACAATGGGCCAGGCAATATCAGAATACTCCGCTATTCAGATATCTTATTGCTGGCTGCAGAAGCATACAACGAAGAAGGCAATCCAGGTAAAGCGCTTGAATATCTTAATATGGTAAGAGCACGTGCACGGGGTAATAACAATTTTATACTTCCTGATATTACCACCATGGACAAAACCGAACTAAGAGAGATCCTCTATCATGAGCGCAGAGTTGAATTGGCGATGGAACAACATCGTTGGTTTGATCTGGCACGCTGGGGACGACTAGCTGATGTGATGCCACTAGTGCAGCCTAATTTTGTAGCTTCCAAACATATCCTGCTTCCGATACCACAATCTGAAATTGATCTCACAGGTGGAGCGCTGGTGCAGAATAATGGGTATTGAGTTGTGAGTAGAGGCCGCAGGCCTCTGTAGAAAAGCAAAGTTGGGCGTCCGTACGGACGTCCGCGTACGACAAATCAAAAGAACTAAAAAAGCAAAGTTGGGCGCAGGTTATACCTGCGTCCGCGTATGTTGGATCAAAAGAAGCATTGTCAAGGCAAACATCATGTAAGCTGTCTTTGACGGCAGGTAATAAAACAAATACAAAACTTAAAAAAAAAAGTTGGGCGCAGGTTGTACCTGCGTCTGCGTACGCAGGATCAAAAGAAGCATTGTTCTGGCAAAAATCATGTAGGCTGTCTTTGACAGCAGGTAAAATCACAATCTTTTGATAAATTTACTCCATGATCCCCATAGACGTTACCTCCGTCATCAACATCATCAGCCGCACGCCGGCAACCATCCGCGAACTTGTTGCTAATCTGGAGGATAACTGGCTACATGCCAATGAAGGGCCGGACACATGGTCACCTCATGAAGTCGTCGCACATCTGATCTACAGTGAACAGACCAATTGGATACCGAAGATGCGGATCATCCTGGATGAAACGTCGGATAAAAAATTTACTCCATTCGATCGCACAGCCCATTTTCCAATTGCTGCCGGACGATCTATTGATTCACTCCTTCATCAATTTGAACAACTCCGCCTTGAGAATATTCTAATCCTCTTAGCTGCTGACCTGACAGAAGAGGATCTCCGCAAGGAAGGAATTCACCCCGCTTTAGGCATAGTGACGCTCGGGCAACTACTTGCTACCTGGATGGCGCATGATATGACACATATCTCCCAGATCTCAAGGATCATTGCACGGCAGTAT
>JBBRDL010000049.1:0-24663 GCA_038203965.1 Chitinophagales bacterium
TATTTGCTTATCATTGTAAAGTAAAATCCGGACTACGGATTATCCGGTGTAAAGAAAAAACAGGATTACTCACCAAAAGTGTAAGGTTTTTTCAGGACAAGACATCTACTCATATGTCATTCCAGTCAACTATCCTCATCCATCCCCGCTA
The DNA here is from genome assembly GCA_038203965.1 of Chitinophagales bacterium. Lineage (GTDB taxonomy): Bacteria > Bacteroidota > Bacteroidia > Chitinophagales > Saprospiraceae > Opimibacter. The sequence goes on from JBBRDL010000049.1 coordinate 152, forward strand.
GTTCAAGACGCCCGACTTGAACTGTATATCCTCTCGTCTCCTACGAGAATGGATCAGGCCATACCTAGCATTAATTGATTTCTATACCTACCGTTCGGAGTAAGAAAAATCTTTCGACACACCACCTTAAGATATAGTTTTATTACTCCGCCCATTCTTATTGTAACACATGCTAAAAAAGCCCTCAAACCCATTCCAAAAACAGACAAAATACCGTATATTTGGTATCAACTATATGCAACCACAAACCAATATCCGCCCCCAACTTCTATGGGAATATAACCTGGAAACCTTCAACCGGAAGAAGTCCTTTAAGATTGTTATTGAACGTGTGATCCAAGGTGGAACACTGGAAGATTGGCGAGAAATTATGGCTTTTTAATCTATGGATGAAGTAGGCGAGACTATAGCATGGTCAAAACAATTAGACGACCGAGATAAAAACTTTGCAAGCTTGTTTGTGAAATCAGATTACTTCCATGCTGCATAAGGATCCATTTGTCATTTCAACCGAAACTTTTAAGTTGATCCAGCATATCAGGTCATTCCGGTACTTGATCGTTTTTATCTGGTTGGAGGCACTGCTCTGGCAATGCAGTTAGGACATAGAAATTCAATAGATATTGATTTATTCTCTCCAAGTAGTTTTGACAATTCCCGTTTAACAGGGCACTTGAATGAAAAATTTGATTTACGTGTCGATGCTGAAATGCCAAACACTAAATTGACTCACATAAATAATATCAAAGTAGATTTTATTTGTCATGCATATCTCTTAGTTAAAGATCCGATCACTGAGGAGGGCATCACCTTTCTTTCGAAAGAAGACATCGCTGCCATGAAACTCAATGCCATTGCCGGAAGCGGTCAGAGGTTAAAGGATCTCATTGATGTATATTTTTTACTTGAATCATTGTCCGTCAATGGAATGCTGGAATGCTACACCATCAAATACCCGAATTCTAATCCATTGATCGCTCTTAAGGCCATTTCGTATTTTAATGATATTGATCCGGAGATTGATCCTCCCAGGATGAAACATTCGCTATCCATGAACGCCTTACAGAAAAGAATTACGGAGGCTGTTCTGCATCCTTATAAAACCTTTTAAAAATCCCGCCACTGGCGTGTAGCGGGGGCACTCCCATTCCGTCATTCATTAATACAATACACGCAAAGACATAGAAATAACCTGCAGAGACGCAAATCGAATATCCCACGCCATAAGTGTAGCGTGAGGCGCAGTTTAATTTTCTATTTCGGCCCCTTTCCCATTAAACGCTTCAAACCCTTAACATCTTTAGCCTCTTTAGCCCCTAAAGGCCTCTTCATCCCTCTCAGCCCAATCAGTATTACTGCCATTCCCTCTTTTCCTTACTTTTACCCCATGATCAAGAAAATCCTCATCGCCCTCGCCATCATCCTTGTCCTTATCCAGTTTATCCGCCCCGCCAAAAACAATGCCGGTGGTGTGCAATATTCTCTGCCTTTGAAATATAAAGTACCCCGTGAAGTATCCGAGATCATCAAAGGTGCCTGTTTGGATTGCCACTCCAATGTCACACGCTATCCGTGGTATGCTGAAGTGCAGCCGGCAGCATGGTGGCTGGCCAATCATGTGAAGGAAGGAAAGAAGAATCTCAATCTAAGTGAGTTTACCAATCACTCTATCGCCTACCAAAACCACAAATTTGAAGAAATCATCGAAGTGATCCAGGAGGAAGAAATGCCTTTACCCTCCTATACATGGTTTGGCTCTCATCCTGAAGCTAATCTGACCGCCGAACAGCGGGAGACACTGGTCATATGGGCCCAGTCTCAAATGGCAATGATCGCAGAGGGGTATCCAGCTGATAGCCTGGTGATGAAAGTGAAAAGTAAAGAATGAAAAGTGAAGAATGGTTAGTTCTTGCATGTTGGCAAAGTCTGTATCAGAGCCCGCGATATCTATGCTGTCGAATCAGCATTCTAATCCAAAAGTTTTGTATTTTCAATAAATGAAACTGATTCTAAGCATATCATTCATTTGCAACTTTTTCGCTTTATCATCACAGAACCTAATCCTCAATTCCAGCTTCGAACAAAACGGCGAGCCTGTATGACATGGCAGGTAGGCAAGTGTTTCACCAAACATCTGATGGTGATCAGCTTATGATCGACTGCTCTGTGTTACTACCGGGAATATATGTTTATTACCCCCATTTAGGGGGCCAGGGGACAAAAGGGAGCTAGCGGCTGAAATATCTTTTGAGTCTGTCTGCCGCCTCCATGAGTGTATCTTCTTTCTTTGCAAAACAAAAGCGAATGATCTTTTCATCACTTCCGTTTTTATAAAATGGACTTAAAGGAATTGTCGCTACACCTCCTTCGATCGTGAGTTGCTTTGCAAAAGCGCGATCATCCAGGGAGGAGACTTGGCTGTAATCCGCAAGGATAAAATAACTTCCATAGCAAGGAAGAAATGCCAATGGCAATCCACTCATGAGTTTCAAAAACAGATCTCGCTTGTCCTGATAAAAAGAGAACAATCCTTTAAAGTCAGCATGATACGTGATATAATGCGCCAATCCATGCTGTATCGGCCTGTTGACCGAGAAGACATTGAACTGATGAATCTTTCTTAACTCACGCGTCAATTCAGGCGGTGCTATCACATAACCGATCTTCCATCCGGTGACGTGAAGACTTTTTCCAAAAGAGAACACCACAAAGGACCTTTTGTACAATTCCGGATATCTTAATACAGATTGATGCTGATGTCCATCGAAGATGATGTGCTCATATACTTCATCGCTGATCAGATAGACGCCATGCTTGATCACGATCTCTTCGAGTCGTATAAGATCTGGCTGTTCCAATACCACGCCACAAGGATTATGAGGTGTATTGATCATGATGAGCTTGGTGCGCGAGGTGATTAGCGATTCTACTTCATCCCAATTCACTTTATATAGCGGTGGCTGGAGTTGAACAGTTTTTACTACACCTCCAAAGGAAACTACTGATGGAATATAACTATCGTAGCTAGGCTCCAGCACTATCACCTCATCGCCTTGGCTGATCATCGCACCGATGATAGAATACAAAGCTTGTGTACCGCCAGCAGTAATTGTGATCTCCGTTTCGGGATCAGGACTCCAGCCGTAATCACCATTTAGTTTTTGGGCAATAGCTGCATTGAGTTCAGGTAAGCCCGGCATCGGAGCATACTGATTCTGTCCCTTGGACATTGCATCAGCAACCGCATTCACTAATGCAGGATCGGCATCGAAATCCGGAAACCCCTGTGAAAGATTGATAGCATTGTGTTCGGCAGCCAGACGCGACATGATGGTAAATATCGTCGTGCCTACATCAGGCAGCTTACTCTGCAAGCTCATTATGTCCGGGATTGGTACCTTTCGAATATTTTGCTGATACCATCTGCCATCTTCCGGTCTTTTTCGGTAATGATGTCGCCTTCATCATGAGTAGTGAGGGTGATCACTACACGATTCCAGATATTTCTCCAATCCGGGTGATGATTTTTTCGCTCGGCAAGGATGGCTATCTCTGTCATAAATGCCCATGCCTGTGAAAAATCCTCGAAGAGGAATTCACCGATGAGCTTGTTGTTTTCTTCTGTCCAGTTCATATTCTTTAAAGTTCCCATTTCCAATTATCTAATTCTGTTATTGTCGCTGTCAGTAAATCAATCGACGACATGATATCCTGCACATGCGCCATTTCGATACTCTGATGCACGTGACGCAGTGGTATGGATATCGCGCCCGCAATTGATCCTTTTGTTCCCTGACGCTGGATAGCACCAGTATCGGTACCACCCGCAGGCAGGATTTCTAGTTGATAGGGGATCGCATGTTTTGTCGCAGTAGATTTCATATACGAGGTCATGCGCGTATCGCAGATGATCGAACCATCGTAAATCTTGATGGCTGTCCCTTTGCCGAGTTTCGTCACGACCTCGTATGGCATAGCACCCGGTGTATCGAAGGCAATCGTCACATCGAGGCCGATTCCAAAATCAGGATCAATATGACCCGCTGCATTAAAAGCTCCGCGCAGGCCTACTTCCTCTTGCACCGTAAAGACTGCATAAAAATCATATGGAAGTGATTTGCCTTTGAGTGCTTTCAATACTTCAATGAGAATATAGACAGACACCCTGTTGTCGAGTGATTTGCCGTTGATACACTCTCCCATCATGATGAGCTCGCGATCACGGGTGATCGGATCGCCTATATCTACTAGTTCCTTCACCTGTGCGACAGATCGGCCTGTGTCAATAAAATAGTCCTTTAACTGCGGGTTTTTATTTTTTTCTTCAGCCGTCATCAGATGCACTGGCTTACTGCCCATCACACCAAGGATATCTTCGCGTCCATGAACGATTACCCGTTGTGCGGTAAGCGTCTTTGGATCAAATCCACCCAGCGGATGAAAACGAATAAAGCCCTCATCATCAATATGCGTCACTATAAAGCTGATCTCATCCATATGGGCAGCCACCATGACCCTTTTGGGTTCACGGCCTTTGCGGACGCCGATCAGCGATCCCATGGTATCAATGTACATTTCATCTACCAGGCCTTCGATCTCCCCTTTGATGAGGTTACGGATCTGGGTTTCAAAGCCGGGGGCGCCCGGTGTTTCGGATATTCTTTTAAGTAATGGAAAGTCAATCATTGTGCAAAGATAATCGAAGAATGTATGAAGATGTCAGATCTCAGACAGCAGACTCCAGGTGCTAGTTAAAATTGTCTTTTCAAATTGGGCTATTCACCACATCACTCGATTACAATATCACCATTTCAGCCGCTAATTTGCGCCAATTTGCTCTAATTTAAACCTCCACATCAACACATCCTACCTCGTGCTTCCCATCAACTTCCTGATGACAGGAGAGAGCGCCAATAGAACGACGCCTGCTATTATAGCATAAATGGCTAATTGCTTATAACCTGATGTAAAAGAAATTAATTTTTCCATCGCGGAGGCATCGCTGCCAGGTACACTCATGCCATGGCCTAATAGGCCCGCAACATACTGTCCATATCCACTGGCCAAAAACCACATACCCATCATTAAACCTTGCATACGGCCGGGAGATAACTTTGTCATCAGGGAAAGTCCAATCGGTGAGACACAAAGCTCAGCGAGTGTAACCACAAAGTAGGCCATCGTAAAAATCTCCAACGAAGTCATCCCTTCCGCATTGGCAAATCCAATCGTAGAATAAAAGACATAAAAACCAAGTCCAAGAAGTAAAAAACCAAGACCAAATTTTAATGCAGAATTTGGTTCGACTTTTCGCTTACTCAACCAAACCCAGAGCAACCCAATCAACGGAGCAAAAATGATTACAAAAAGGGAGTTGGAAGAATTGTTAACGATATTGGGATCAATGGGAATACCTGCCAGATCATGTTTAATATTGTTCAAGGCGAAGAGGCTTAACGAACCACCACTTTGTTCGAAGAAAGCCCAAAAAACAATTGAAAACAAAATAAAAATCAGTGCTGCAATAAGCTTTTTATTTTCCTCCCACGTATGATGTGTCATCTCATAAAAAACGTACAACAGGGTGAAAGGCCCTGCTATCAGCATAAACATATCCGTGTAATCTGAATTTTTAATTAAAATCAAAATAAAAGGAATGATCGCTAACGAACCTAAATAGGTGGCAAGTTCAAACCTGAATTTCTTTTGCTTTGACATCGTGGGGCTGAGTGGGGATAAGCCAATTGGCCCAAAGGACTTCTGTGTAAAAAATAAAGTCACGATACTAATGATCATCACGATACCAACCAAGGCGAAGGCAAGTCCCCAGGAATAATATTTTCCAACCCATATCATCAGTATACCTCCCAGGAGCGCTCCAAGATTGATACCCGCATAAAACAAACTAAAGCCGGCATCTCTTCTGGCATCGCCTTCTTTATACAGGTATCCTACCATCGAGGAAATATTGGGCTTGAAAAAACCTGTACCGATAATGGTAAAACAAGTACCTATATAAAACATATCTACGGGTGCAAAAGCAATCGAAAATCCTCCTATCGTCATTAATGATCCGCCCCAAAAAAGTGATTTTCGAAATCCAAGAATCTTATCCGCAAAGAAACCACCGACGAAAGTGAAAATATAGATGAACGCTTGTATAGCACCATACTGCAGATTGACAGCGCCATCTTCCATCAATAGTTTCTCCACCATAAAAACAGCAAGCATACCGCGCATGCCGTAGAAGCAAAAGCGCTCCCACATCTCAATGGAAAATAGATACCAGAGCTGTTTAGGATACTTACCCGTAAAATTCTGTATGCTTTCCAGGGTTAATTCCTGGTTCGGTTTATTTTGACTCATACGACTTGGTTGGTTAACTGACGGAGAATGATTTCTGTTGGTTAAGGTAGTTCATTCCGGGAATTCGGAAGACATTTTCAATACTTGCTGATCTTACATCTCAGGTTTAAATATAATCGAGATGACTGAAGCGGGAACCTAGTCGTGCAGACTTGTACCTACTGCATCTAATCATTTAAAAAATAAGGTAAAAAGTGGTCCCCACTTTTTACCTTATTTGCGTTTAGCCTATTCAGCCCTTTAGCCTCTTAAGCCAAAACCAGTGCCTTCAGGCCCTGTGTTATTTTACCTCTCCCATCAACCGCTTCATCCAAGGCACAAGCAGGAACATCACCAGGGATGCTGCAAGGCTAAAGATGAATATGGCGAGAAATATATTTTTCAACGGAAAGGATTCGAATAATCCGCCTACACGACCACCGATAAAATTGCCGGTAGCTGCTCCAAGGAACCAAATACCCATCATCTGTCCAACGATACGGGCAGGTGCAAGCTTTGTCATCGCACTCAATCCAACCGGAGAGAGGAATAATTCACCAACCGTATGAATAAAGTATAACATCAATAGCCAGTGAATACCCACTCTGTTACCGGTTTTCTCAATGAGTATGGCTGCCGGAACGAGTATCAGGAATCCAACACCAACAAGCAACAAGCCGATGGCAAACTTCATTGGGGTAGAAGGCTCCATCTTCATCTTATTGAGCTTGAGCCATAGCCATGCAAATACTCCGGAAAGGACGATTATAAATAAGGCATTGATACTCTGCCACCAGGTGGAAGGAAATTCCATGCCCAGGAATGAATTGTTCGTATTCCTGTCAGCAAAAAGGGTCAATGTTGATCCGGCTTGTTCGAAGGCAGACCAGAATAAAGCTGCAGCGAGATAGAATATGATAATCGCCACGATTCTTTTCTTTTCAGCTGCATCAAAGCCACCTTTGGTAAATAAGAATCCAAAATAGACAACCGGAATCACCAGCAGAAGAATTCCTACGAGATCGGATACGCTGACTACGGTGAGCGGCATGACGCCTGTAAAATGAACAGCTAGCAACACAACAATGGCAACCAGCAAGCCAAGCATGCCGGTACGAAGTGCTTTTTGTTGCTTTTCATGTTCTCCCGGAATATCACTTCTGACCAGCTTGCCAGCATCACCAAGGTATTTAGCTCCAATCTTGTATTGGATCAGACCAAATACCATACCTATAGCTACTACTAAAAAGCCTGTTCGCCAGTTGACAGCCTGTCCAAAATAGCCTGCGATCAATGGCGCCAGGAAGGCACCCAGATTGATCCCCATATAGAAAATAGAAAATGCAGAATCACGGCGAACATCACCCTGGCCATACAATGATCCTACCATCGTACTGACGTTAGGCTTGAGTAGACCTGTTCCGATGGCTATCAAACCAAGTCCGCCATAGAAACTGGGCAATCCAAAAGGGGCAGCCAGCATGAGGTTTCCGAGGGCGATAATACAACCGCCATAGAATACGGCATTGCGGGCACCAATAAATTTATCTGCGATCCAACCTCCAGGGAGGTTGGTCATATAGACAACGGCGGTGTATAAACCATATAGAGCTCCTGCCTCCATGACCGTCAGGCCAAGGCCCGGATTTTCGCCGACGACGGCTGCGGTCATGTATAAAATCAACATTGCTCTTCCCCCGTAGTAGGAGAATCTTTCCCACATTTCGGTAAAAAAGAGGGTAGCCAAGCCTGGTGGATGCCCAAAGAAACTCTTCATATTATGCTATTTAAGGAGTGATTTATTCTGTCCGGAGCCTTCCAGACGGGGCAAAATAATGAAAAGTTTGAGTTTTGCTTCATGCCATGGGCTAGGCATGGCTCAGCATCTACTAAAAACGCTTCCTCATCTAACCTGGCCATAATCCAGGCCAGCAAATAACTACAAATCCCGTCGGAGCTCTCGATTCCCGACTCTATGCAGTCAGGTTATTTCTACTTACCGGCATCATCAATTCCGCCAATCCACGGTGAGGATGCAAAAATGGTGGATAACCTTTTTGAAGAAGGATAAGGCACTAAAAACGCACCACCGTCTTTAGAATAGAATTTGTTTCCACGTGCAAAGAAACCAGCGCGTATATTATTCGCATTGAGGATTTGCTCAGTATACCCTCCACTACAATTGTCCTGGGCTTGCACTAAAAACGGAACGATCAGCAAAATAAAGAGTAGGTTTTTCATAAGGGGGAAATTTTAGAAGAGAAATTTTAATGTACAATAAGTTTCGCCAACCCATCCGTGTTTTTAAATCGAAGAAAATATATCCGAGGCACCAAATCACCAACCTGCACAGGCATCTGTAGCGCATTGGCTGGAATGGTTCTTATCCCTTGACCTTGTATGTTAAGGATGTCTACATCCGTTTCGATGTCAGCAACAATCATCACTTCGTCATGGCATGGGTTTGGAAATATTAGAATGTTATTTTTATCCACAGGATTTATTGCATTACTAAATGGATTATTGACCACTAAAGGATCAGCACCAAGAATAAGCTCTCGTCCCTCTTTATCGATCCCTACTAGATTTAAGCAATCATTTCTACTAACTTGCTTTTTTGTGGAAATGGAAATTGCACATTAAGCCCATCATGATCTATGGATTGAAACTTATGTCCCTGGGGAAGAAAGTAGGTCTGAAATTTATTGGCATTGAATTCATATCCAATTAAACTTCCTTTACAGGGTATTTGTGCGGTAATGAGAAAAGTATCTGCGAGCAAAAAAAAGAGTAGTAGGTTTTTCATCAGGAGCCGGTTTTCAATAAAGATAACCGATACACTAAAGGTGTTCTGTCAACTACGTGTCAAATACCATTTACGCTTGCAAATAAAAACTCAAAGTGTCCGTCACAATACAAAGTAGTAAGGCGGGAAATATAAAGAACAAGAAAAATAACAGGGTATCTGTATCAAGTGCAATTCGGCATCTATTTCACTACGACTAAAGGATATTTCAATCCTTTATATCCGGTGAGCACGGCTTTCACCTTCCCTACTGACACTGGACTTTCAATCATCAAAGGAATACGATTGCCATCGGCAGACATGTAGATGTCCATGCGGGTATCGTCATCGAAAAAATGGCCGGAAACCACTTGAGGACGAATGAGGTGTGTTTTCATTTTGCCCAGGCCTCGGATTTTCTGCTCCACATTCTTTTGTTTGACCTCTACCTGGAGTGGGAATTCTTCTTCCACAAAGACCTTTAAGCCGAATTGTTCACCAGGATTATATTGGTTGAAATCTACATTCCGGACATTATAGACGATGGAGATCATGTCATGCATGCAACCTGAAAGATCGGCTGTGTAATACTTGGTCGGTTTATCCGGCCAGCCTTTAGAGGCATGTACCTTATTGTTTTTCTGATCGAAGGTGAACTTATCCCACCAGACATATTTGCCCTCCTGAATGTTTCTTGAAAAAGAAAGGGGTAATAATGTCTTTTTATCAATTACGCTTTCATACCGGTCATTTACTTCGTAAAACCACTCGAAGGCGCTTATCGTCTTGCCATCAATGGAAATAAAGTAGCGGTCGCCCAGGTCTTTGACTTTAAAGGTGGCTTCCCCGGCAGGAATCCAGATAAAATTAAGCTGGTAGTATAAGGTATAGGTGATTTCCTCCCCACCTTGCCAGGTGAAGTTATGGGTATCACAATAGTCATAGTTTATAGCCGAATCCTGATTGGCAGGTTCAGCCATATTCAGCCAAAAGAAGGAGACCAACAAGAGGGCTTTCTGAAACATAACCTTATAACGAATTTAAGGGGGGAAGTGTTACATAAAGCTTTGCTAAAACGCTGAGGCCCTTAAGGATAAAAGATAAATATGGTCCCCCTTTCAGGGCGAAGGGGGTCAGACGAAGAATTCTCCCGATCTTTGGACCTTATATCAAACTTGTTTTGGCGCCTGCCATCTATGGAAATTCTCATTATTCTTATACTTATCCTGATCAACGGGATATTCTCTATGTCCGAAATAGCCCTGGTTTCTGCCCGGAAAAACAGGCTGAATTCCGCTGCACAACAGGGTAACAGGGGGGCTAAAACGGCTCTGGAACTCCAGGCAGCCCCGAGTAAACTCCTTTCCACCGTCCAGATCGGGATCACCCTGATCGGCTTGCTGACGGGTATCTATAGCGGAGAAAAAATAACCAGAGATATGGAGGAATTTATCCTCCGATTTCCTGTCTTGACCCCCTATTCTTCGACTTTGTCGGTGGTAGTGGTCCTGATTATCATCACCTTTTTCTCTCTGGTCCTTGGCGAGCTGGTCCCAAAGCGAATCGGTCTGACCTACCCCGAAGGCATCGCCAAAACCATGGCCCTTCCCATGAAAATTATAGCCATCATCATGGCTCCATTTATCTGGTTGCTGACTGTCACGACAGACCTTGTGTTAAAAATATTCCGCGTCCAGCGATCTTCTGAAAGCAAAGTGACAGAAGAAGAGATCAAAGCCATCGTCCGCGAGGGAATGGAAGACGGAGAGATCCAGGAGATCGAACAGGATATCGTCAACCGTGTCTTCAGCGTCGGTGACAGAAGTGTAAGCTCCCTGATGACATCAAGAAAAAAGATGACCACCCTTGACATCACTGACTCAAAAGAAGAAGTTAAAAAACTGGTTTCTGAAGATCTGCACAATTTTTACCCAATCTATGACAGTGAAGAGCAGGATATCACCGGGATCGTCAGCTTGAAACAATTGTTTGCCGAAATTGAAAGCGAAACTTTCAATCTCAAAAATATAGTAGCAGAACCCTCCTACATCGCAGAAGGCGCATCTGCCTACAAAGCCCTTGAACAATTTAAGCAAACCTATGTGCATTATGCACTGGTCATTGATGAATATGGTTCGACGCAGGGTATACTCACCATGAGTGATATCCTAGAGGCCCTGGTAGGTGATATTTCTGAATTCTATGGTGAAGAATATTTATTCCAACAACGTGATGAGCATTCGTGGTTGATTGATGGCCATTATCCGCTTCCGGATTTTCTGACGCGTTTTGGGATGGAAGAATATATCAAGGATTATGAAGTCAATACAGTAGGTGGATTGATCATGCAGGAACTCGGACGGATCCCCAAACAATCTGAAAAGATCAGGTGGGTCAATTTTGAATTTGAAATCATAGATATGGATGGACCGACGATTGATAAAATTTTGATTATAAAGAAATAACCAAAGGTTATTTCTTTACAATCAGGTTAATGTGTATTGGTGAATAGTTAGAAATAATTTAACCATTCCCCGTTAACCATTAACCATTACACATTCCCCATTACACATTAACCATTACACATTAACCATTAACCATTACACATTACACATTACACACATCGACCTGGCAATCATCCTATGGCCTTACTAAAATCAACTACCTCGGCAAAATCATCGACCAGGATCCTAGGTATCGATCCCGGCACCAACATTCTGGGCTTTGCTGTCATTGAAGTGGAAGGAGACAATATAGATGTGCTTGAAATCGGTGTATTGCATTTGAAAGACAAAGGCGAGCATACTGATAAGCTAAAAGAAATATTCCTTGAGATACAAGAGATCATCGAGCGGTACCTTCCTCAACAATTAGCGATCGAAGCTCCTTTCTTTGGAAAGAATGTGCAGTCGATGTTAAAACTGGGACGTGCGCAAGGCGTGGCGATGGCCGCGGGCATGACGATGGGACTCACCATCACAGAGTACTCCCCTAAAAAAGTCAAACAATCTGTGACTGGTAATGGCAATGCAGCGAAAGAACAGGTTGCTGATATGCTATGCCGCATGTTGCATATTGAGCCCGGAAAATTTGCCCTTGATGCCACAGATGCTTTGTCTGTTGCCGTGTGTCATCACTACCAGGCAGGCAAACCGGTTTCATCGAATAAGGGGGGGTGGAAATCCTTTTTAAAGGAGAATCCGGGGAGGGTTAAATAGTTTTATAGCTCCCTGAGCTTGTCGAAGGGGCAGAAAATGAGCGTTCTCCTCGCTGCCCTCTTCGCTGCGCGAAGAGGGCAGCGAGATAGGGTCTTCGGTTGGTGCCCTTCGACAAGCTCAGGGACCCGATTGGAATTTTCAATGCGATTCCAATATGACATTTCCCGGCATCTATGCTTGTCGAAGGGCCTTGATAGGTTTAGGGACCCGATTTTATATTGAATCGTTTTACCAACTATCCAGTGCTAGCTTATTTCTTCGGCTCCACCTCCGTTTCTCTCTCGTCATCGTCATCTTTAATGTCCTTGACTAGATCATCGACGTCTTTGGTGGCCTTTTTTAAATTGTCAATGTTTTTCTCACGCTTTTGTGCTGTGTCTTTTGCTCCCTTGCCACTGGGCGGAGCAGAACCGTCGCCTTTGAATCCATCTTCACTAAAAACAAACCCTTTGTTGTCTGCATCTACATAGATCGTATCCCCTTCGGCAAACTGTCCGGAGAGCACCTGAATGGCCAGTTCGTTGACCAGCTCGACCTCGATGACTCTCTTGAGCGGGCGTGCACCATACTGCGGATCATATCCAAGATCAGCAATTAGGTTGAGCGCATTATCATTGATCTTAAGGGTGAGCTCGCGGTTAGCCAGGTTTTTTTTGATTTTTTTCAATAGCAATAAAGCAATCTTCTTGATCTCTTCTTTAGACAGCGGAAGGAACATGATTTTATCATCGATACGATTGAGAAACTCAGGCCTCAAGGTTTCTTTTAATAAGTTGAAGACTTCTTCTTTGGTCGTCGCTATGATGTCCTGACGCTGACCTTCTCCAAGTGCTTCGAGATCTTCAAAGTTTTCGAGGATGATGTCTGACCCCATATTTGAGGTCATGATCACGATGGTGTTTTTAAAGTTGGCGATGCGCCCTTTGTTATCCGTCAATCGACCATCATCCAAAACCTGCAGCAATACATTGAAAGTATCAGGGTGTGCTTTTTCAATTTCATCCAACAAGACTATTGAATAAGGCCTGCGACGCACAGCTTCAGTCAATTGACCCCCTTCATCATAGCCTACATATCCGGGAGGTGCGCCTACCAGTCTGGAGACAGCATGTTTCTCCTGGTACTCACTCATATCTATACGCGTAATTGCATTTTCATCATCGAAGAGTACTTCAGCGAGTGCTTTGGCCAATTCTGTTTTACCTACACCTGTAGGACCGAGAAAAATAAAGGAACCAATTGGTTTGTTCGGATCCTGCAAGCCGGCGCGACTTCTTCGTACAGCATTACTGACTGATTTGACTGCTTCTGCCTGGCCGATGAGCCTTTTTCCTATTTCTTCTTCGAGCTTCAGCATCTTCTCTTTCTCGCTCTGCATCATTTTCTGCAGCGGGATACCTGTCCAGCGAGAGACGACTTCAGCAATATCATCTGCTGTCACTTCTTCATTGGTGAAACGGCTATCTAATGGTAATGAATGAAGTTTGGTTTCGGCCTCAGTAAGTTTTGCTTTTTCAGCTACCAACTCGCCGTATCTGATTTTAGCTACTTTTTCATAATTGGATTCACGCTCTGCTACGGTAGCTTCATGCTCCAGTTCATCAATTTTCTTTTTGATATTCTGGATGGAATCCACCAGCTCCTTTTCATTTTTCCAGGTGGCTTTAAGGGTATCAAGTTTTTCCTGGGTATTGGCGATGGTCTCTGTGATAATTTTCAGTTTCTTTTCGTCCTTTTCTCGCTTGATAGCTTCACGTTCTATTTCCAGTTGACGGAGTTTGCGATCTGCCTGATCGATTTCTTCGGGAAGGCTGTCCAGTTCGAGTCGGAGTTTGGCAGCGGCTTCATCAATGAGGTCGATTGCTTTATCAGGCAGGTGCCGATCTGCGATATAACGGTGTGATAGTTCTGCGGCGGCAACAAGGGCTTCGTCGAGGATGTCAATCTTGTGGTACACTTCATATTTGTCCTGTATCCCTCGCAAAATTGAAATCGTATCGGCTACAGAAGGTTCGTCGATAAACACTGTTTGAAATCTGCGCACGAGGGCTTTGTCGGCTTCAAAATATTTTTGATATTCATCTGCTGTGGTAGCACCAATAGTCCTCAGTTCTCCTCTGGCCAATGCAGGTTTAAGAATATTAGCTGCATCCATGGCACCACCACCACCCCCTGCTCCGACGAGCGTGTGGATCTCATCAATAAAGAGAATGATCTCGCCGTTAGAGCTCTTCACCTCTTCGATTACGGCTTTGATTCTTTCTTCAAATTCCCCTTTGAATTTGGCGCCGGCTATCAAGGCAGCGATGTCAAGCACATAGATTTGTTTGGTCAGCAGATTTTCGGGGACATCCTTCTTAACGATTCTCCAGGCGATCCCTTCGACGATGGCTGTTTTGCCGACGCCTGCATCTCCGATGAGGATAGGGTTGTTCTTTTTACGACGCGAGAGGATATGGAGGATACGCCTGATTTCTTCATCACGCCCGATGATGGGGTCGAGCTTACCATCCAATGCTCTTTGGTTGAGGTGAATCCCGAATTTCTTTAAGGCGTTGTATTGGTTTTCTGTATTCTGATCACTCACCTTACGACCTCCACGGAGTTCTTTGATCGCAGCTTTCAGGCCATCCAGTGTAGCGCCATTGTCTTTGAGAATTTGGGCGCCTTTACTATTACCTTTCATCACGCCGAGGAGCATGATTTCGGTCGAGATAAATTCGTCGCCAAACTCAGGAAGAAGTTTTTTGGCCTCGCTCAGTGCTTTATTGCTGTGATCGGTCAGGTATTGTTTGTCAGAACCGGAAACCTTTGGATAGCCCTGGATGGATTCGTCAAGAGCTTTGATCAGCTGAGGCATGCTGACACCTACTTTCTGAAAGAGGAATTTTGCGCTGTCTTCGCTGGCTTCAATGATTCCTTTGATCATGTGTGTCGTATCCACCGTCTGCTGTTGAAAGCTGGCGGCTAATCGTTGTCCTGCCAGAATCGCCTCCTGGGCGTTGATCGTAAAGTTATCGTATGTCATGGTTTATAGTCTGTAATTCAATTTGATGATATAAGAATACAAAATAACAACAATGAAAGGTGTGTAGTTCTCCATCCTCATTTTTCCTCCTTTAATAAGGCTTTAATCCTTTTTCAGTAATATTTTGGTTAATTCTAAAACTAGAATCTGCCTAAAATAAAGGTATTTTATCAATGCTAATATGGTTTCTACCTTTAGTCCCATTCTGCCTTTTTGCCATTCCGCCAAATATTATTTTACATATATACTTTATATATAAATAAAAAGTATATATCTTGTCCCATTACAATACGGATTATTCTGGTGCCTTTCATGGATGGGTATCGGAAGCAATGATCAAATGGCCGAAAAGTCGGACAGGCTGATCACCTTATGAGAACCAATATTATCTTTGCCCCCTATCCCATGGCTGTTCAGACAAAACGACACTATAAAGCAAATGGTAAGCTCCTTCTCACCGGAGAATACCTCGTTCTCAACGGGGCTGTGTCGCTGGCGCTACCCTGTAAATTGGGTCAGTCAATGAATGTCAGTGAACGTCCCGGAAGTGAAATCTCCTGGAAATCTTACGATCGCAAAGGGAATCTTTGGTTTTCGGGCAGTTTTGATCTGATGGCATTTGATCCGATCGATAGTACGGACAAAGACATCGCCAACAGTATCCAGCAATTATTAAGAGGTGCCTGTCGTCAGAATTCTGAGTTTCTGAGCCAGTGGCGTAAATACACCGTTGAAACTTACCTTGAATTTGATCGTGATTGGGGTTTAGGGAGTAGTTCCACCCTTGTATGGTGTGTAGCTCAATGGGCTGAAGTCAATCCTTATATTCTTCTTTTCGACACATTTGGTGGTTCCGGCTATGATATCGCTTGTGCGGATGCAGACGGACCAGTGTTATATCAGTTGCTCGAAGACGAACTGCATATTGACGGAGCTGATTTTGATCCTTCCTTTAAAGACCAACTTTTCCTGATCTATCTCGGCCGCAAGCAGAACAGCAGGGAAGCCCTCAAGAAATATCATCAATCCAAAGCCGGTCTTAATGGTTCGGTAGATAAAGTGTCGAGGTTGACAGAAAGCATCAATACAGCAGCAACCTTAAAAGAATTTGAATCTCTCGTGCGCCAGCATGAGAACCTGGTCGCTGACATCCTTGGTCTGCCGACTGTACAAAACAAAGAGTTCCCAGATTACTGGGGTTGCGTCAAATCACTCGGTGCCTGGGGCGGAGATTTTGTGCTCGCCACGACCGATCGTCCTGAAGAAGAGACGCGCAACTACTTTAAATCTAAGGGGATGGAGGTGATTTTCAGGTATGATGAGTTGATATTGAGTTAAATCCTGAATAAATTGATCTAATTCGCTACTTTTAGATAACAATCCCATTCCTCCATGCCTTGCCCATCCATGTTGTGACCCCTTTTATGTTAATATAAATGTGATGGGAAATAATGCAGAAGAAAATGCAATCACGAATTGTCAAATAAATAGAATATTAAATTGCATAAACAATAATCATTGTCAAAGGATAGTGGCGATTGGAGGAGAATGCCCACCTCCTTCAGCTATAATCGCTATTCATCCCCTTGACCTATTCAGAGCGCATTATTGTTCCATATGCTTCAGACTGGAAGCAGCTCCAATGACGATTTTTACAAGATTGATATATATGAATTAGTTGGAACCTCTCAAATTCTAATTAGTTCAACCGACTGGCTTGAAGGTCCAGCAGAAAGGTACTGCATTAAAACAAAGGAGGAAAAGGACGGAAGTGGCATTTGGTTTGGCGGCTTTAAACCTAATACAAATTATCGTGCATTTCTTTCTGTCAAGAACGAATGTAATTCTGTGGACGTGAAAGATATTTATTTTACAACACCTTCTACAAATTGCAATGTAGCTGCAAATAATATTTCGGTATCTCCTAACCCTGCGTTCTCCAATATTACTATAAATTATAATATTAATACCACATCCTATATTCAAATTCTTCATGCCCATAGCATATATGGAGTTTACAATGATATTATCGAGTATAATCCTGATAAATCTCCTGGTTCATATTCAATAAATTATGATATTGCTTCCTGGTATTCAGGTATTAATTATATAGTTATACAGATAGAAGACAAGGTTTAGTCAACAGCAATATTCAAACAATAAGAACATGAAATTTACTCTTAGTATGATTTCAGCCATTCTAATGGTGGTAAATCTCTCTGATTTAATGGGACAAAATAACGCTATGTTTGAAATGCCCATTTACTTTGAGGATGCTCTTGGAAACAGGGATACCATCATTATTGGAGGTGATACAACTGCAATACAGGGAATAAATCCACAATTTGGGGAAGTGGAATATCCGGAACCATTCAACAGTATATTCGAGGTAAGAGCAACTAATATTGACGGCATTTTATTTAACGAGGAGGCTATACTTACAAAAAAAATAATTGGTTGGACAGAACCTGTATTTGGTTCAACAGAAGACTGTGAGATCATTGAATCGGCATTCTTTGTTGCTAATATTTCTCATTTTCCACTAACCATTTACTGGGACAATGGCGTTTTTAAAGACAGCCTGTGTATATTGCACTCATACTTGTCATCAAGTTTAGAGTCCTGGTTGGTAGGAGAATGGGTATTCGATTCCTTACCAGACTATAACACATTTTATTGCATGGCAGACTCGGATAGCATTGCATTAAATATTAACAACGGGATTTATCCTGGAAATACCTTTGAATTTATTTACCCAATAGAAGGAGGCATTAAAAATAATCTATATGTTTTTTATATTACATTTAGCCTGATGGGATTAAACAGTCCATGCGTAAATACTGTTGGCACAAGTCACTCTCGACCTTCTGACTCTTTAATTCATCTGTACCCAAATCCATGCTCAAATTTTATTACTGCAGATATTTTGTATAATCATTGGGAAATAGAATCTGTGCACATCATTGATATTTACGGGAATATTATTCATAGCCCGGATTGGAGATATATCCCAATTGATAACAACAAAATTGAAGTATTTCTAAGTCATTTGCCTTCCGGCGCATACTTCATTCATATTCTTGGAAATTCAGGCACATCCGTCAATAAATTTATTAAAATATAAATTTCTATTGCGGCTTTATATATTTTATGCGTTATGATGCCATGTTAATCATTTCCCTATTGTTTCTTTTGGCAGTAATTGTTTACACTTTAGGTCTAAAATATCCTGAAAGGAATTAAGCAGTGTAAAGCCATTAAAGGTGTGCATATCATTAAGATGGATCGGTCGCGGTATTAAGAGGCCAGAAGCAATCAACCGCTTCCATGTCGTCCCAGCGAGCAAAGGCATGGAGGGTGTGTACCAACGATCATTTTTTCGAAATGCAATATTTGCTATTGATGTATCAGTGATCCATCCATCTCGGGTGATGAGGATATCATCTGCATCTCCTCGCTGAGCAAACAAATCTTCAATGACTTTCCGGTCTGTATATTTATATCTGTAGTCATACCCTGCAGGTGCTTCAACGAGGTGAAGGGAGTTGACCACACGTGGGGTGTATGGAAAAAACTCAACATCGAGGTTGTGGAGATCATATTCTATTCTGCAACGAACATGTCCGGTTGTAGGAAAATTACAGGAGAGTACAATTTCAAAGAGAGGAAAGGACGCGTGCTCGGAATAATCTTTTGGATAAAAGTGTTTTAGGGTGGCATCTACTCTACGTTGATGCCAGGGCAGGTGCAGCGGCTGGCCGTCACGGATACAGATGGTTTCGAGGAATTGCTGCATAAAAGTGATTTATCTGTTATCTGGCTTTAGTGCTTACAAACAGATCATCCATAACGATCACCTGATCAATAAGCCCAATCGCATTCTTGCCGGCCTTCAAACCATACGTTGTGATGAGCGTGAGAAAAATATGCTTGCGGGTTTTCGACGCCTCTCTGAATACTGATATTTTGTTTCTTAATTGTTTTGCTTCCGGGATGGAGATATCATACTCCGAAGCATGAAATTTAACTTCGCATATATTAATGGTATGATCACTCCGGTCAATAAGAAAATCAAGTTGAATTCCAGATTGGTTTTCTGTTGATTTTACAATGTAACTCCCCTGGGTGCTGTACATTCCACTGATCTGTAATGCATCTTTGATCTGCCCCACGTGGCTAAGGGCAATATTTTCAAATGCATATCCTGTCCAGGTGATCCATGATCGCGTCTGAAAAAATGAATGTTCCTTTATTTCCCTTCCGGAATGACCTTCGATAAAACGCAGATAAAAGAGTGAATAGGCATCTGTCAATCTATACACTGTATCCTTCTTTTTCTTCTGAAGAGGCCCACAAATAGATATGAACCCGGATTGAATAAGTTCGTCAAGGATGGCTGACAATGTCCCGCCGGAAGACACACTACTCTGATGTGCGATCTCCGCATGCGTCATTCCACTGGCTTTGGAAGCCAACGCTCGTACCACCGTGATATGTTGTTGTGGTCGGTCAAACAACGACGGATATAACTTATCAAATTCATCAAAAAGTAATCCTTGTGCATCAAAACAAATCTCATTAATGAGTTGAATGGCACTCATGCCCTGTTTTACTTCTTTGAGATAATGAGGCACACCTCCCATACACATATAGAGGAGCAGTATCTGGTATCTGTCCAAATGAATATTCCGGCTGTTTAGATATTCCTCTGTTTCTCCGAGTGTGAAAGGATACAAATAAATTCTTCTTGTGATCCGGTTATGTAATCCTCCCTTATGGTGAATCACTTTGCGAATCATCCATGAAGCTGCAGATCCGCAAATCACAACAATTACATTTTTTTTGGACGCCCAACTATTCCAGAAATAACCAAGTGCCTCAAGAAAACCAGATCGTGGTGATGCCAGCCAAGGCAATTCATCGAAAAACAAAATCTGCTTTCCGGTATGCTCTTGCTTTTCTAACACACCTGTAAGCAAGTTAAATGCTTCCTGCCAGGAAGATGGTCTTGGATAACGATCAACATCAGGCAAAAAGGATTTCAGTTGAATACTAAAATGTTGCAATTGCTGCGCCAATGATGCCTTTGGAACACCTACGAGCTCAAAATCAATTCTAGTATAGACTGTTCGGACAAGGAAAGTTTTACCTACACGACGACGGCCTACTACCGCTATCATTTCTGCCTCTCTGGAAACCAATGCCTCCTGCAAGATGGATATTTCCTTATACCTTCCAACCATTGCTTGGTATACTCTATAGGTTGTAACTGGCGAAAAGATGCATTAATTATACTTTTTCGCTATTTATACATAGATTACTAGCGAAAAGTAGATAAATTATGGCACATTTAATTATTTAAACGGCTTTAAGTAGCGAAATCTAAACAATATGTATACATTTCGCCACATTTGCTTTTATATAATACACAAAACATTGATTATAAGCATTATAGATGCAAAAGGAATTTTGTTGCTACACTCGTCGCTCCAGGCATGAAGATTATTCTCTAACCTCCAAATCTAACTAGGAACATACACCTTATCCAACACCTCCTGGTACTCCTGCTCCGCAACACTTCTATATGTAATCCCTCCCCCGCTTCGGTAATAAAACCCATCTGTTCGTTCTTCAATCATACGGATCATCACTGCGCTGTCAAGATTCTTTCCATCAAAGACACCAAATACACCAGTGTAATATCCTCGTGGTTCCGGCTCTATAGCTTTGATCAACTCGACCGTTTTTTTCTTGGGTGCTCCGGTGACTGAACCGGCAGGCAACAAGGCGTGCATGATACTGCCAGGTTTGTTTACATATTCATCTTCCAGAATGCCACTGATCGCAGAACTGCACTGTAATAATGATTTTGCAGGTGTGGTAATTTTAGTGATGTATCGGTATTGCTCTACTGTCACCTTGCGGGATACTATACTCAGATCATTGCGCAGCAAATCGACCACCGTAGCATGTTCCTCCTGCTCTTTAACGTCTGCAAGCAATACAGTCTCTGCATCCGGTATCGAAGCATCGATAGTGCCTTTCATCGGATAGGTCCTGATCATGCCATCGGCGATGGATACAAACTGCTCCGGGGAGAACAAAACAAATTTTCCGGGCATGAGGAGTTTGAATGGCGCTGAGGCATGTTCAAATACTTCTTCAATGCTTGGTATCCCTTCTACTTTAGTTGCAAAACAAAGATTCAGCAGGTAGGTATCCCCAGCCTGAATCGCGTGCATTACTTTATTAAATCCAATTTGGTAGGATTCAAATGGAATTGCCCTTGCATGAGTTGTATATGAAGCCGCATTCAAGTCCCCTTCAGGGGATTTAGGGGCAATTGAATCCGGATGTTTTATGTAATAGTGGATTCCAGCATCCTCAACTTGATCCAAAGGAATGATCAGTGGTTGCTGCAGGTCAAAATCAAGGACAAACAAAAAGGGTATTCCTTCAGCCGCTAATTGATCCATCTGTTGTGCCCATGAAGGAATTGTCATTGAAATGCCGTTGAGTTTATTCCTTGACTTTGCGACACGTGACCTTCAGACTGTTCATGCCCTGTATCGTATCCATGCGCATGTATGGTTCGACTGTCCAGGTATAAGCGCCTGTTTCGGGGAAAGTGAAACGTTGTTGCAAAGGTATATCCACTATGCGGCCACCTTCCCCTTTTTCACCTGCCCATGATCCATCTTCGTTGATCAATTCAAGGGAGGTCACTGAAGCAACTTCTTTTCCTGATGGGTAAGTAGTCAATGTCCGGATATACAGATTTTGATATCCGTACGTTTCTTCGTGGCTGACCTGGAGGTCCATCTGATAGACCGTGCTGGTATCAGTGGCTTCCATGATAAATGATTTTTTATCGGTTGCTGTCCACTGATGGTTTTTCCACTCCCACTTTTCAGACACCAAAACACCTCTGTCACAAGCACTGAGTGTGAGTATTAAAATAACGCCGATGGATGCAATGCGGATCAAGCAAAATAATCTTTCATCCGCTCAAAAAATCCTTTTTCTGTTTTGCTGGGCTGTGGTTTGAAATTGGGTGAGGCATTGAGTTTCTCGAGGACTTTCTTTTCATCGTCGGAGATTTTCTTTGGCGTCCAGATATTGACATAGATCAATTCATCCCCTTTGCCGTAAGCTTGCACAGAAGGCAATCCTTTCCCATTGAGTCTGAATATTTTTCCACTTTGTGTACCTGGTGGTATTTTGATTTTCACCGGACCTGATAAGGTAGGTACATCAACCGAACAGCCAATGGCGGCATCCGGAAAGCTGAGATATAGTTCAAAGATCAAGTTATTACCATCACGTTTGAGTTCGGTATGCGGTTTTACTTCTATGCTGATCAGGAGGTCACCTGACGGTCCGCCTTTGATGCCTGCATTTCCGCGACCGCGCATCGTGAGTTGCATGCCATCTTCAACACCTCCCGGGATATCGATATCGATCATCTCCTCTTCGATGGTGCGGCCTTCGCCACGACATTTGGTACATGGTTCAACGACAATGGATCCTGTGCCGTGACAAGTGGGGCACTGTGTTGTGGTCTGCATCTGCCCGAGGAAGGTGCTTCTGATCTGGCGTACCATACCAGAACCACCACACGTCTGACAACTTTTTACAGCGCCATCTTTTGCACCGCTTCCTTTGCAGGTTGTGCAGGTCTTGCGTTTTTTAACCTTGATTGTTTTCTTTACTCCCGCTTCTACTTCTTCGAGTGTGAGACTGAGTTTGATCCGAAGGTTACTGCCTTTCTGGCCTTGGGCGCGTTGACCTCCGCCTCGGTTGCCAAAGAATGATTCAAAAGGGCTGTCACCGAACACATCTCCAAATTGACTGAAGATATCGTCCATGTTCATTCCTTCTGCTCCACCATACCCTTGCTGGCCTGAAACACCAGCATGACCAAAGCGATCGTACTTAGCGCGCTTGTCAGCGTCACTCAGCACTTCATACGCTTCGGCAGCTTCTTTAAATTTATCTTCTGCTGCTTTATTATCAGGGTTGCGGTCAGGGTGATACTGCATCGCTATCTTCCGATAGGATTTTTTAATGACAGTTTCATCAGCCTCCTTAGTGACTTCGAGTATTTCGTAATAATCGCGTTTGCTCATGTTTTGATTTTAGTTGCCCACTACGACTTTAGCATGGCGAATGATCTTGTCGTTTAAGGTGTATCCCTTTTCAAGGGTGTCGATGACTTTACCTTTCATATTTTCATTCGGCACTGGGATTTCGGTGATGGCTTCGTGGAGTTCGACATCGAAGATCTCACCGGTGCTGTTGATCGTTTTAAGCCCCATATTTTGCAAAATGCTATTCAGCCTGTTGTATACGAGTGTGACGCCGTCACTAAAGACTTCAGCATGGCCTGGATCGTCGGCGCTTTTTTTGGCTCTTTCAAAATCATCCAACACGGGCAACAGGCTCATCATGACGTCTTTAGATGCAGAATTCATGAGATCCAGACGCTCCCGCATCGTCCTTTTTTTATAGTTGTCAAATTCGGCCAGGAGGCGTAGATGTTTGTCTTTGAGTTCCTGCACTGTGGCTTGAAGATCGGCTACCATTTCATTGGTGTTATGTTCATCCTGATCATTTGATTCAGCTGCATTGGCTGCTTCGGCTTTATCAAAATCGAATAACTTTTCGTCATCCATGTGGACGGCGTCATTTTCAGGATCACCATTGGCATTATCCTTTTGTTCCTTTTTCATGATATCGGTATATAGTTTGGCCTGAAGCCGTGGTATTAAATGATTAGAATCGGGGTGCAAAAGTACTGCCATACAGCACATTTGTGACAAAGTGGCAGCAAAATCAGTATTTAGCTGTAAATGAGGCAGAAGGGGGGCTCATTTTGCCCCTTCGAATTTTTCTATGAAAAATTCTCCCCCCTGTGTTCCTCCACTTCGTTGCTTACAGCAACCTGGCTCCGAAAACCCCGGGGTTAAAATTTTATTGTCCCCGGGGGTTAAGGATTGCATGCCCCTTCGAATTTTTCTATGAAAAATTCTCCCCCCTGTGTTCCTCCACTTCGTTGCTTACAGCAACCTGGCTCCGAAAACCCCGGGGTTAAAATTTTATTGTCCCCGGGGTTAAGGATTGCATGCCCCTTCGA
>JBBRDL010000050.1:0-24211 GCA_038203965.1 Chitinophagales bacterium
AAATTCTGTACTAGCAAAAAAAGTATCTTGCTGTGTTGTAAGACTCAATCCATTCCGGTTGATCAATTCAAAAATTTCAACTGGCTGTGCAGTCAATACTTGTAGAGAGAGAGAGAGAGAGAGAGAGAAGTAAAATTTTCATAACATTTATGGTTTGTATGGTTATAAATTTAACTAAAAATAACATTATTTTTTAACTGCCCAACCTATTTTGGGTCTAATGCAAAATCGAAGACATTTAAAGGCTACTGTTTGACATGCCAAAAAAATACTGCCAGTCCTAATTCTGATAGCTTAATTACCTCCTTTCTGTCCCACAACGTATATTGTGCCTGTAGTGCCACAAACCGAAAACGAAGGATTACTAGAGCGTATGAAACAAACGACAGACCCAACTCCCCACATCCTCATGGTCAGCGCAGAATGCTACCCTGCCGCCAAGGTGGGTGGCCTGGCCGATGTAGTGGGATCACTCCCCCGCTACCTCAACAAATCCGGTGATGCCCGGGTGGCCGTGATCATCCCGGGATATCACAATGCCTGGCTCACCCAGCAGGAATACCGCGAAGCGCACGCCGGTGCCTTTCATATGGGCGGCGCCTATATCGAATACCGAATCTGCCATATCATCAATGAAGAATTGGGCTATGACCTCTATGTCACAGATATCCCCGGCAAGTTTGACCGTCCGGGTGTGTATGGCGATAATGATCATCCGTTTTACCGAGACGAGGTAGAACGCAACATAGCCTTCCAGCGCGCGGTCCTCCAATGGGTCCATCAATGGGAAGTGCTGCCGGATGTCATGCATTGTCATGATCATCATACAGCACTGATGCCCTTTATGATGACGCAGTGTCCGGAATATTGGAGACTAGGACTGACCCCGACTGTGCTGACGATACACAATGCTGCTTACCAGGGTATGTTTGGTTGGGACAGACAACATCTACTTCCTGATTTTTCGAGAGATCGATCCGGCCTCCTGGATTGGGGCCATGTGATCAATTCGCTGGCATGCGGCATCAAATGCGCATGGCGCGTGACCACCGTATCTCAAAACTATCTGCGCGAGTTGATGGAGACATCCGGATTCGGATTACAAGCACTCCTTCGCACGGAATGGCACAAATGCAGAGGCGTCGTCAATGGTATCGATTACGACTACTGGAATCCAGCCAGCGACCCTTACCTCAAGATCAAACTCAAAAAAAATATTGACAAGTGGAAAAAGGACAATAAAGTCAGTCTGCTGACTGAACTCAATATGCCGACAGATCTTCCACTGCATATATTCATCGGGCGAATGGTCAAGGACAAAGGCATCGATTTTTTAGCTGAACTCATCTATAAATACATGATCTATCGCAGGGAGGCCTGCTTTATCATCCTGGGCACTGGAGATGGTCAGATCGAAGATCAATGCAGGATGCTGGAACGAAACTTCGGACCACATGTCCGATCACTCATCATGTACAATGAGGGTGTGGCACACAGACTCTATGCCGCGGCTGATTTTTTATGGATGCCATCACGTACCGAACCATGTGGTCTCAATCAAATGTATGCGATGCGCTATGGCACAGTACCTATCGCAAGAGCGACCGGAGGACTACTCGATACGATCGAGCCATTTGATGGCACCGAAGGAGATGGCTTCCTTTTCCGCGACCTGGAAGATTACCAGGGTATGTGGGGTATCGATAATGGAGCACGATTATACGCCATGCCAGAGCTCCATTCGACGGTCAGGCAAAAAATAATGCACAAAGATCTTTCCTGGGAGCACTCTGCTTCCAGATATCTTGATATATTTCAGGAAATAATACCTGCGTCACCTCATGCGTAATCTTAACCGAGAAGTACTTTGTGTCATCCTGGGCGGCGGCGCCGGCTCACGTCTCTACCCGCTCACTGCCCGCAGATCGAAACCTGCTGTACCACTGGCAGGAAAATACAGACTCATTGATATCCCCATATCCAATTGTCTCAACTCCGGCTACAATCGGATTTTTGTCTTGACCCAGTACAATTCAGCTTCGCTCAACCGGCACATCAAAAACTGTTATCACTTTGATGCTTTCGGACAAGGTTTTGTAGATATCCTAGCAGCCGAGCAGACCCCAACGAATAAAGACTGGTTTCAAGGCACCGCAGATGCGGTCAGGCAGGTCATGACAAGACTGGATGAATATGAGTACAATTATGTACTCATCCTTTCAGGTGATCAGCTATACCAGATGGACCTCGTTGCTTTTATGCAGCAGCACCTGGAAAAAGAATCTGAATTGACCATTGCCACCATACCTGTCATTGCAGAAGATGCAACCGGATATGGCATCATGAAAGTCAATCAGGAAAATGAGATCGAAAAATTTATCGAAAAGCCTTCCGCTGATGTCCTTAAAGATTGGACCTCGGATGTTCCGGAAGCTTATGCCGAAGCAAGAAAGAATTACCTGGCCTCAATGGGGATCTACCTTTTTAAAAAAGAGACCCTGAAGCAACTGTTTGCTTTAAATCCAAGCGAAGTTGATTTTGGAAAAGGGATTATTCCTTTTGCCATCAATAAGTTTTACAAAGTGCATAGTTATGCCTATGACGGCTACTGGGAAGATATAGGTACGATCCGTTCCTTTTTTGAAGCCAATCTTGAACTGGCTATGCCTCTGCCGAGATTCAATCTTTACGATGCACACAATCCTGTGTTCACCCGATCAAGGATGCTTTCTCCTTCAAAGATACTTGGCACAGCCTGTACCCATGTCTTGATAGGTGATGGTTGCATCATCAATGCCAAAGAAATCACCCAATCGGTCATTGGTATCCGTTCGCGTATCGGCAAGGGTTCCATGGTCAACCGGGTAGTCATGATGGGAATGGACATGTATGAAAACTTGGAAGATGTACTCTCCAACAAAATCATTCCGATGGGTATAGGAGAAAACTGTCATATCGAAAATGCCATATTGGATATCAACTGCCGCATCGGAAATAATGTGGTCGTCAAAGGAAGTCTTAATCTCCAGGATATGGAGACAGAAACATACTCTATCGTAGATGGTATCGTGGTACTCAAAAAGTCTGTGGTCATCCCTGCCGATTCCAGGATCGGTGACGTGTAAGCGTAGAATGATTAGTTTTACCGACTTTTTGCAGATATGAAACACATCATTGTCCCCGTAGACCTTTCGAAAAATGCCAAGGAGGCATTGCGCTATGCTGTGCACATGGCACGAAAATCAAAAGCGGAAATTACCATAGTCCATTGCTACAGCCTCTTGCTCAAAGCGGTGATACACACCACCAAAAAAGGCTACCAAGAGAAAGATCCTGAAAAATGGATTCAAAAAAGGATCGAAAAGATCCACATGAAGCATCCAGATCTAAAGCTTGATTATAAAATTATCAAAGGAGATGTCGTAGATAGCCTCGTTAGGCTGGTGTCGATCACGGATGTCGATCTTGTAGTCATGGGATGCCAGGGCACAGGAGAAAATATGGATACTTTTCTTGGCACCACTGCGGGAGCTATGGTCAAGACTACAGAAATCCCTGTGCTTGTGGTCCCTCCCAGATTCAAATTTAAAGGAATAGATCGTGTTGTTTTTGCCGTCAAAAACCCATTTGTTCGCGATCAGGAGACCCTGGACCCTATTCTGGAAATAAAGAAAACATTCAAGCCATTGATCCAAATGCTGCATCTGGGCCCCGCTCAGGAGCCTGCACCGGATCAGCTTGTCAGCATTTTAAAGATAATGGACGGGGTGACTCATTATGGAAATGACAATTTCAATGAGAGTATCCACGAATATCTCAGCCAGTATCACGCTGATCTTCTGTGCGTTATACGGCGCAAAAGGGGCTTTCTTGAAAAAACGCTCGGACCGAATCGTACTCCAGTGGATAAATTTTACAGCCCTATCCCTGTACTTATCCTTGTGGGTGAAGACTATTAATCTGTCAAGAGGTTGACGAGCACTTGTAGAAAGGTATTTGGCACTTTAGGAATACCATCTACCTTTGCGCATTCTTTTTATTTAGGTAAAGCAACACATGGAGCGTAATCATATTATAGGCTTTGTTCTCATTTTCGGGCTTCTCTTAGTTTGGACGTTTGTCAATTCTCCCTCCAAAGAACAAGCAGAGGCCATGAAACTGCGGCAGGACAGCCTCAACAGAGTTGAAATACTGAAGGATTCAATAGCCACTAAAGCAGTTGAAACTGAACAAGCGACATTGCAGGTTGATTCCAATGCATTAGCAAATCAATTTGGCACTTTTGCAGATGCCGCTACCGGCACCAATGAGACATTAAAGATTGAAAATCAATACTTTATAGTCGATTTTGACACCAAAGGCGGAAAAATCTCCAATGTCGAGCTGAAGGATTACAAAAAGATGATGGTGGATGAGAACAAAAAAGAATACAAAGTCCCTCTTCATCTTCTGGAAGATCCACGAAACATCTGGGATATCACGATCCCATCCCGAAACGGCGATCTGCATACTGCTGACTTGCATTTTAAACCTACAGTAGAAGGAAACAAGATCACCTTCAGGGCGATCGGCCAGCAAGGAGAACAAATCGTTCAGGAATACAACCTCACCGGCAAACCTTACGAGATCAAATACAACTTGAGTGTTGTAAACGGTTCCAGCTTTTTAGGTTCTACACCTAAAGACGCGAAGCTCACCTGGGTCAACCAGCTTGATAAAATTGAGAAGAGTTACAACTATGAAAAAACAATGTCAACGGTGTATTTCAAAGAGAATACGGAGTCCGTTGATTATTGTAATTGCCGAAATGATGCCCAGGAGAATTTGTCGACCCAACCTATCAAATGGCTATCCCATTCTAACCAGTTTTTCAACAGCACACTAATCGCTGAATCTTCTTTTAACGGAGGCGTTTTTGAAACCAAAATGCTGGAGGAGACAAGTGAAAATCTGAAAACCACTTCTGCTATCGTTGGTATCCCGTTAAATGCAAACGGGGCTGCCAGTCAGATGACGATGTATATCGGTCCAAATGATTTTGAAAACCTGCGTAGTTATAAAATTGAGCTAGAAGATATCATTCCTTTTGGCCAAAGCATTTTCGGTTCGATCAATCGATGGGTCATGCGACCTGTCTTCAATTTTCTGTTAAGTTTTATCAGTAGCAAAGGGTTGGTGATACTCCTGTTGACCTTCCTTGTCAAATTTGCTTTGTTCCCGCTCTCTTATAAGATGCTTCAGAGCCAGGCTAAAATGGCTGCGCTCAAACCATCTCTTGCCGGCCTCCGTGAGAAGTATAAGGACGATATGCAAAAGCAGCAGATGGAGACTATGAAAGTTTACCGGGAGTATGGTGTCAATCCGCTTGGTGGTTGTTTTCCTGTCTTGTTGCAGATGCCGGTATGGTTTGCTTTGTATCGTTTTTTTCCCGCGTCTATCGAATTCAGGCAGGCATCCTTTCTCTGGGCTACTGACTTATCATCGTATGATGTCTTCTTCAATCTGCCATTTGAAATCCCATTCTTTGGTGCGCATGTCAGTATGCTTACATTACTGTGGGCGGCAAGTACGGTAGCTTACACCTATTATAATATGCAAAACATGGACATGGCCAACATGAATCCTGCACTGAAATATATGCAATACTTCATGCCGGTGATGTTCCTGGTGTTTTTCAACAGTTATGCATCCGGACTTACCTTGTACCTTTTATATTCAAACTTACTGAACATAGCACAGACACTTGGAGCTAAGCGATTCCTCTTTGATGAAAGTAAGATCATGGAAGGTCTCAACAAAAACAAAGAAAAGCCAAAGAAGCAAGGAGGATTTCAAGCCAGGCTGGAACAGGCTATGAAACAACAACAGGCAGTAGCTGACGCACGTAAAAATCAGCCTGCTGCTCCACCGGCAAAGAAAAAAACGAAGTAAAACAAGTACAGGCTTTACAGCATCTGAATGAATAAAAGCCACACGCATTATCAAGCTCCTGTTGGGGTCATCGGAGCCGGAAGTTTTGGACTGACGGTGGCTCAATTATTGGCTGTAAACAATGACGTGTTCCTTTATGCCAGAGCCCCTGAGGTGGTGCGACAGATAAATGAAACACGCACGCTCATGGGTGTAGCGTTGGCTCCACGCATCACCGCTATTTCTTCAATTACACAATTGGCAGAAATGTGCGAAGTGATTTTCCCAGTCGTTCCTTCTGATGATTTCAGAAATATGATGAAGACACTTGGACCGCTTCTTTCACCAAGACATATTCTGATTCATGGCACGAAAGGTCTTGATACAGTCAAAGTAAAAGATGTCATGGCGTTCAGTGGAAAACTGACACGTGATGATGTATGTACGATGTCGAGGGTCATCACACAGGAAAGCAATGTGCTTCGGGTCGGATGCCTGTCAGGACCAAACCTGAGTAAAGAAATTCTTGAAGGTCAACCTACGGCTACTGTCATCGCCAGTGAGTATGATGAAGTGGTAGAAATCGGCATAGACCTTCTTTCAAGCAAACGGATTTTTGTATTTGGGTCGTCAGATATTCTTGGGGCCGAGCTGGCAGGGGCTTTTAAAAATATTGTCGCTGTTGGTTCAGGATTTCTGCGGGGTAAAGGACTTGGAAAAAATGTCCAGGGACTCTTTATCACACGTGGTTTGCATGAGATTGCTTATTTCGGTGGATTGCTCGGGGCAGACAAATCGGCTTTTCTGGGGACGGCTGGTATCGGCGATCTGATCGCGACCGCCACCAGTTCGAGTAGCAGGAACTTCAATTTTGGGTTTCAATTAGGTCAGGGCAAGCAACTCAAAGATGTTTTGGATGCTTCTGAAGAATTGGCTGAAGGTGTGCGAACGCTGAAGATTGCCTACCTGTTGGCTAAAGCAGAAAAGACCCGCCTTCCAATCATTGAGACTCTATATAAGATCGTGTATGAAAACCTTCCTTTCGAAATTGCCCTTGACTACCTGATGCGCTATCCATATTCTAAAGACGTTTCAATCCATCTTTAATGGTTGGAAAAGATATATTTTTTCCTTGCTTTACGTCTAAAATCGGTGGAATGGCGACCGGAACTTTTTATTTTGGCCATCAATACAGCGGTTACTCTATATTTGATATCACATTCTGACACCTTTTATGAAGATTTCACAACTATTAGGACTGGAAAGTTCGGCCGACCAAAAAAGTGTTGAATTCCTTGAAAACGCAATGATCAAGCAAACTCAGCCTGGATTTGACTATCTTAAGTTTAAGCAGTCCGTTGATCAATTGGCAGGGCTGAAACTCGATACATCGACTTCTTTTAAATCCGCTTTTGTCACGGCCTCAACGATGGGGGTCACGAAAGAATCCCTGCTTCAGTCAGCTCGTCATTACCTGACGATATTGGGCGAAGAGAAAAATCAATTCGACCAGGCCTTAACCAATCAGGTGCAGCAAAGAATAGATTCGAAAAAGAGTGAACTCCAGAGTCTGCAACAACAGATCGAAGAACATAAAAGACAGATATCCAAACTTGAAAAACAAATCCTTGAATTTCAGGATAAAATAGCGAGGTCAGATGAAGAAGTTGCGGAAGCAAAATCTTCCATTGACCAGACAAAACTTAAATTTGAAAACACATATCAGCAGTTTGTTTCAGCGATTGAACTGGACATAACCGCGATTCAACAAAACCTATAAATCACAACCTATGACTACTCCTGCGCAAGATTTTAGTGGCAACTTATCAAAGCCGAAATCCTTTTGGGGCAGACCTGAAGGCAAAACAGGTCTTTTCTTTATGCTGGCTATGCTGGCCGGTCTTGGATTTGTCCTTGTCACTTATCTTCCTCAAATCCTCGCATTTGCTTCCTCCCTCTTGGGACTCGTGGTCACTTTACTAGTTCTCGGAGCCATCATCTACATGGTGCTTGATCCAAAGATGAGAACACTGGTCAGCTACATGTATAAAAGTGTGATGCGCAATATCACCGGATGGTTTATTACGCTTGATCCAATAGGTATCCTCAAAAACTATGTGGAAGATCTTCAGGATAATCTCAAAAAAATGGGTGAGCAGATAGGTCTCCTTCGTGGACAGATTCGTAAACTCAAAACCATTCAGGAAGAAAATGCTACTGAGATAGACTACAACATGAAACTTGCGCAGAAAGCACGTGAGCAAGGTGTAGAAAAACAGATGTTGCTCTCGAGCCGCAAAGCTGCCCGGTTAAAAGAGTCAAATGAAAAATATGCTGTCCTCGAAAACAAGATGAACATCTTGTATCGTGTATTGACAAAAATGTATTCCAACTCAGAGATCCTTCTCGAGGACACCAAAGATCAGGTGAAATTAAAAGAAGAAGAACGTAAAGCTATTCGCGCCAGTCATAGCGCGATGAAGTCTGCCATGAGTATTATTTCAGGTAATGCTGATAAGCGTGCCATGTTTGATCAGGCCCTTGAAGTCATCGCGGATGATGTGGCGATGAAAGTTGGAGAGATGGAGCGTTTTATGGAAATGTCGAGCAGCTTTATGGATTCCGTAGACCTCCAAAATGGTGTATTTGAGGATCAGGGGCTTCAGATGCTTGAAGAATGGGAAAAGAACAGTACGCTCATGCTGATGGGCGGAACCAAAGATGAAAAATTGGATATCAATGCACCTCGCAAGGAGGCGCAGACCAGGCCTGCTTCCGGTAAAAGTGAGTATGATAATCTGTTTGAATCGTAAATTTCTTTTTTTAAACTGAACTTTCCTTCGGCATCCAAAGTTTATAAGGCATGTCAACCCAAGTAGCACTTTATACAAAGGCTTTAGGTGAGCTTTTGGCCAACGGAGCCAGACCAGATCGAATCAATAAAATCCATATTATCCTTGGAAAAAAGGATAGCTGGTCCGTTGTTGCACAAGGCAACTCAAGATCATCCAGATCATTACATAGCAAATCCGAAGCTATAACCTATGCTAAAAGATTAGCCAGGTCCAAATCAGCCAATTGGGTCGTAGTGCATAATAAGAATGGCGATGTTGATCGAAAAATAGAAATAAAAGCTTCATTGACCGATTAACTGCTGATTCGATATAAAAAATAGCCTCTAAAAAACCTCAGTCTACATCAAGTGATCGGAACAGGATTTCAGCAATAATGAAACTTATCGAATCTTCCGATTTTAGCATTCATGATTTATCCCGGAATAATCCTAAAACTTTGGATGAACCAGTGAGATTTAATATGCCGCTGGAACTTGGGTTAGCTATGGGATGCCGAAGATTTGGTGGGGAAAAGCACCACCGTAAAAAATTATTGATTTTAGATAAAGATGTGCACGAATATGATAAATACATAGGCGATATAAGCGGCCAGGACATTGAATCACATAATGACGATCCGCAAATTCTCATTTCAAAGATCCGACATTGGATCACCCGACTCTTTCCAAATCGCGAAATACCATTTGAACAACAAATTTGGTTTCATTACAATCAATCCCAGTCAGAAGTAAAAGACACTGTGTTAAACAGTACCAAGGCCCCAGACTCAATCCTTGATCTGGAACATATTGATTTTATTCGATTTACAAAAGACTGGATAGTAGCGCTAAAAAAGGGGATGCGTAATTTTACCCTAACTTTGCACCGAAGGAATAGATTCGGTTTCCTTAGATGTATATCCGCAATTGTTAACTAAGCGGGCTTTAATACCAATTCTTTATACTTTTGCGCCCTCATACTTTGAGGCATAGCACAGCACCTAATACCTATTTATGGCAAAAAACCTATTGATCGTTGAGTCCCCGGCTAAAGCCAAGACCATCGAAAAATTTTTAGGAAAGGACTTTAAGGTCCGATCCAGTTATGGCCACATCCGTGACCTGGAGAAGGGTAATGGCGCCATTGACATAGCCAATGGCTTCACCCCAAAGTACATCATATCCCCGGAGAAGAAGAAAACCGTCAAAGACCTCAAGGAAGCTGCCAAGGGTGCTGATGTAGTCTGGCTCGCGACGGACGAGGATCGCGAGGGGGAGGCTATTTCCTGGCATTTGTGTGAAGTGCTAGGGCTTGATCCGGCACATACCAACCGTATCGTTTTCAGGGAAATCACCAAACCGGCGATCCAAAAAGCCATCAAAGAACCAAGAACCGTAGATATTAACCTGGTCAATGCACAACAAGCCAGACGTGTACTTGATCGTCTGGTTGGATTTGAATTGTCGGAAACTTTATGGCGAAAAATTAAAGGCAAACTTTCAGCCGGCCGCGTTCAATCTGTTGCCGTCAGACTGGTCGCAGATCGCGAAAGAGAAATCAATGCTTTCAATACGGAAGCTTTTTTCAAAATACAGGCTACATTTAAAGTCAAAGATGATGCAGGAAAAGTATACGATCTCAAAGCTGAGCTTCCTGATAAAATTGACACAAAACCTTCTGCACGCAAATGGATAGATGCGTGTGTAGGTGCAACTTTTAAAGTTGACAATATTGATGTCAAACCTGCTACGCGTAAGCCTGCCCCACCCTTCACCACTTCAACCCTGCAACAAGAAGCAAGTCGTAAGCTGGGTTTCAATGTCAAACGCACCATGTCAGCCGCTCAGAAATTATATGAAGCTGGTTATATCAGTTATATGCGAACGGACAGCACAAGCCTCAGTGAAACTGCACAGCAAGCTATCCTCGCCCAAATCAGCAAAGAGTTTGGTGAGAAATATGCACAACCAAGACAATACGCTTCAAAATCAGCTAATGCGCAGGAAGCACACGAAGCTATAAGGCCTTCCTATCCCGAAAATCCATCTATACAGGATGGTGACCGGGACATGGAAAGACTCTATGATCTGATCTGGAAAAGAGCAGTTGCCTCCCAGATGGCTGATGCCAAACTGGAGCGTACACAAGTCAGCATTTCAGTATCTGCACATAAAGGTGAGTTCCTCATGGCGAAAGGAGAAGTCATCAAATTTGACGGATTCCTTAAGCTCTATATTGAAAATCTTGATGATGAACCGGAAGAAGAGGGTTCAGCTATCCTGCCGCCATTGAAAGAAGGTCAATCACTTGACCTAAATGAAATGACAGGAACAGAAAGATACACTAAAGCAGCTGCGAGATATACAGAAGCAGGTCTAGTTAAAAAACTGGAAGAGCTTGGTATCGGCCGTCCTTCTACCTATGCGCCGACGATCAGTAAGATCATGGAGGAAGACAGAGGATATGTCATCAGGGAAAACAGGCCTGGAGTTGAAAGAGTATATGCCGTCATCACCCTTTCCGGAAAGCAAGTAAGTGAAGTCGCAAAAACAGAAATGACGGGTGCTATTTCAAACAGATTGGTTCCCACAGACATGGGATTGTTGGTGACGGATTTTCTTTTTGAAAATTTCGGTAAAGTGATGGATTACAACTTCACCGCTGATATCGAAAAACAATTTGACATCATTGCTGAAGGCAATCTTGTCTGGAATAAAATGATAGCGGATTTCTATGGACCGTTTCATCAGACGGTGGAAGAGACACTCGAGGCAGCAGGACGTGTGCGTGGACGTAGAGATCTCGGTGTAGATGCTGATAGCGGCCAGACGATTCTGACGCAGATGACCCGCTTTGGTCCAGTCGTTCAGATCGGTACAAGAGAGGAGATGGGCGAAGATGAAAAACCTCGATTTGCAAACCTGCGCCCGGGTCAATCTATTGAGACTATCACGCTTGAAGAAGCTAAAGAACTCTTCAAACTACCGAAAACACTGGAGCCTTATAAAGACAAAGAAGTTTTAATTGGTATAGGTCGTTTTGGCCCTTATGTCAAACATGGAGATCAATTTATCTCTATCCCAAAGGGTGAAGATCCACTTGAGATAACCGATGAGCGCGCGCAGGAAATCATCAATGCGAAAATACACGAAGACCGTCCTGTCGCCATGTACAAAGGTCAACCTGTCACCAAAGGCAAAGGCCGCTTTGGACCTTTTATTAAATGGGAAGGCACTTTTGTCAATATTCCTAAAAAATATGATCCTGATCATCTGACCGAAGCGCAGATCTATGAGTTACTGGCAGCTAAACTTGAAAAAGAAGCCAACCGATATATTCAGCAATGGGATAAAGAAAAAATCACGCTTGAAAACGGACGTTGGGGCCCATTTATCCGCAAAGGTAAAAAGGCTATTAATATTCCGAAAATAGAAGGTGAACGAATGTCGTCTGAAGTTGCAGCGCTACTAACACTGGAAGAAGTGAAGGAGATTATGGAAGGAGCTATACCGGATTCTGTGAAAAAGAAAATGGGGATCGCTTAATGGTTAGGCATTGAAACCATTTCGAGAGGCAATGTTATATCTGGTGTTTTCGCCACAAAAAAATCATGCAGGCGGTCTCCAATCTTGACTAATTGTATGGTCTGCTCAAGCGGTAAAATTTTATTATTTACATACAGGATCAGAAGATAATTCATTCCTTCCAGACTGTAGAAACCCTGCCGGTCAAAAAAACGTATCATTTCTGGATGATCAAAGTGATGACGGATATAATCATCATCGTCCCCGCGTAAAAGATAATTGTGACTGAATTCAGGATACGCTACAAAATCAATATCCTGCATCCCGAAATAGGTGCCTATCCGGTGATACCATTTTTCAGGGACCATGACAAAATGTGGAAGAGCTAATGCTTTTGAATACCTGAAATAAACTGTTTGCCGATATGTCGCACTTGTCTTACCATTTGAAATCGTATAGGCATAATCAAACAAGCTGGTAAAGGTCAGATCATCATGTTCCTTAACAATCAATGGCGTAATCTTATTTCTTGACCCTTCTTTAAACAGTTTAAAATCGAGCAGCCACTTGATCATCCCAAATTCATCAGCTTGTTTAAAATCCCAGGACAACAGCTGAGCACATGCCTTCAATTCCTCTGTTCGTT
Source organism: Chitinophagales bacterium (assembly GCA_038203965.1). GTDB lineage: Bacteria > Bacteroidota > Bacteroidia > Chitinophagales > Saprospiraceae > Opimibacter. The sequence goes on from JBBRDL010000050.1 coordinate 12,915, forward strand.
TACCTGTTTTGTTTCTGGCCATATCTATTTTTTCCCTTTGCCAAGATCGGAAATAATATCAATTGCTGCAGCTTCAGCCCCACCACCTGAAGTCAACAGGCTGCTCAACTGCTTATAGGCTGTTATTATTTGTTGTGATACAGATGGCGTGAGGATGTGCTCAAGCTGTTGAGCCATTTTGGCGGAAGTACAATCTGTCTGTATAAGTTCCGGAACTAATTCTTTATCCATGATCAGGTTGACCAACGAAATAAACCTGACTTTAATCAATCGTTTGGCAATCTGGTAGGAAAGCGGACTTCCCTTGTAAACAACGATTTGAGGGACACCTAACAAAGCAGTTTCAAGTGTGGCCGTACCAGAAGTCACGATTGCTGCTTCGCTATTACTCAAAACCGCCTTCATATCCCCTATGACCATTTTGACATTGGGCAGCCCGAAGAGCCATTGATTATACAACGCTATCGGCAAGTGAGGCACTACAGCAACCGTAAAATTGTATTCCTTCTTCCTTTGGATCAATGCTGCCATCTCAGGAAGTATCCGTTCTACTTCGTGTTTTCTGCTCCCGGGCAATAAAGCAATGTTTCCTTTGATCGGCGTATAATGAAAATTATTTTCCCTTTTAATTTCAACCGCCAATGGATGTCCAATGTACATGACTTCCATTCCGTATTGCCGGTAAAAATCTTTTTCAAATGGAAGGATGACATACATTTTTCGCACCGCTTTTTTGATGCTATGTACGCGGGATGTATGCCATGCCCAAAGCTGGGGAGAGATATAATAGTAAACCGGAATGTTATGTTTATGTGCCCAGCGTGCCATTCGTAAATTGAAACCAGGATAGTCCACCAATATCAGTGCATCAGGACGGAGTTGTAGAATCTCGTTTTTACAGGCTTTAAAATTTCTAAAAATAGCGGGTAGGTGTTTTAACACTTCGACAAATCCCATGTAGGCTAGTTCGCGATAATGCCTGGTGACATTCACTCCCACAGCCGTCATCGCTTCACCACCCCAGCCTGTCACAGAGGCCGCTGAATCATGCCGAAACAAAGCCTCACACAACAGTGCACTTTGCTTGTCACCGCTGGCCTCCCCTGCCAGAACAAAATAATTCAAAACTGAAGCATTTTAATTCCAAATTTCCAGAACCATATCATGACAAGAATCATACTGGCAATTAAAACACCTCTTATCGTTTCATGATTCCGATGCATTTTGCGATACGTCTGCATAATGACAAGGTTTGAGCAAATGGAAACCAGGGCTAATGTTCTTGTCCTGAAATCTTCCGCAAAGCCCGTATCACTGAACACCCCCAGTGTGTCAAGAAAATGATAAAGTAATAACAGCATCGCATACACCACAACCGGAATGATAAGTCCAATCGCTAATCCAAACCAAACAGAATCTTTCTTCAAAAAAGGAATCATACAGATAGGTTTACTTCTTCCAGCGATTTAAGCGTCGGAATGGCCTTGTGATGGGTTAGATCATGGAGAGATGGAACAATTGAAATATAACCCTCCCTTAATGCACAGATATCTGTTCCTTGCCCAGTATCATTTGTTGCAAAATTTCCAGTCAGCCAATAAAATTTCTCTCCTCTCGGATCCGTCCCTTCCACAAATTCTTCTTCCCAGCGGCCCTCTGCCTGCCGGCATATTTTCATGCCGCGTATTGGACCGATACTGGGATGTGGAATATTGACATTTAAAAGTTTGGATCCTTTTAAGTTGTTGCTTAACACATATTCCATAATGGATTTTATCCATGGTGCACCGGGCTCAAAGTTCGCATCCATAGAATAATCCTCAAGGCTAAAACCAATAGAGTTGATTCCTTCAATCGAAGCTTCCATGGCTGCTGACATCGTTCCCGAATACAGGATATTGATTGATGCATTTGATCCATGATTGATCCCTGATACACAAAGATCTATCCTGCGGTTCTTCAGTAAAATATTCTTTGCCAGTTTGACACAATCCACTGGCGTACCCGAACATTCGTAGGCTTCTATACTTTCGAAAACATCCACTTTGTTGAGTCTTATCGGATCTGCCAACGTCACGGCATGGCCCTTTGCTGATTGAGGGGAATTGGGGGCGACAACAATCACTTCACCCATATGCCTGGCAATACCCACGAGCTTTCGGATGCCCGGAGCGAACATACCATCATCATTGGTGACTAATATCAGCGGGCGTCTGTTGTTACTCATTTGACAAAAAAATTAAACGGTACAATCTTATAAGTGGATGACTTCGCCGTATGCAGCTGCTGCTGCTTCCATAATGGCTTCGCTCATCGTTGGATGAGGATGGACAGTCTTGACTAAATCCATACCTGTGGCTTCAAGCTTACGTGCGAGTACAATCTCTGCAATCATGTCTGTCACACCATGGCCTATCATATGTGCACCTAGGATCTCACCATATTTCGCATCAATAATCAGCTTGACAAATCCTTCCGGGTGCCCTGCAGCTTTAGCTTTACCACTCGCAGAGAAGGGAAACTTTCCGATCTTAAGTTCAAATCCTGCAGCCTTTGCCTGTTCTTCTGTCATTCCGACTGATGCTATTTCAGGTTGACAATACGTGCAGGATGGAATATTATTATAATCCAATGGCTGAGGATGATGACCGGCTATCTTTTCAACACAAAGAATGCCCTCTGCCGATGCCACATGCGCCAAGGCAGGACCTTCAGTGATATCACCGATAGCATACACGCCGGCTACATTGGTTTCATACCATTGATTGACCACCACTTTGCCTTTATCGGTTTTTATACCTAGATTTTCAAGACCGATATTTTCAATATTTGATGCCACACCTGCTGCAGAAAGAACAAGGTCACATTTTATTTCAGTGACATTTCCTGACTTGCGGTCCTTGGCAACAACTGTAATGGTTTTGCCGGAGATATCTACCTTTTCTACTGAGGTATTGGGTAACACATCAATACCGCTTTTTGTAAAATGTCTCTTTAGTTCTTTTGAAACATCCGGATCTTCTCTAGGCACTAAACCCTGTTCTAGAAATTCGATGACGGTCACTTTGGTTCCCATTGCATGATAGAAGTAAGCGAATTCAACACCGATAGCACCGGCACCTATCACCACCAAAGATTTTGGTGCTTTTTCAGGAACCATTGCTTTACGGTATTCAATTACTTTTTCTCCGTCAATCGGAATCGTAGGTAATGCTTTTGCGCGCGCGCCTGTGGCCAGGATGATATGATCAGCCTCATACGATGTGACTGCACCTTTGTCATCTGTCACCTCCACTTTCTTCCCTCTGGCCAGTTTACCGGTGCCCATGATGACATCAATCTTATTTTTCTTCATCAGGAACTGAACACCTTTACTCATGCCATCAGCCACATCCCTTGATCTTTTGATCACAGCAGGCAGATCCGCTGTCGCATCTTTTACATTAATACCATAATCGCCGGCATGGCCCAGGTATTGAAACACCTCTGCGCTTTTTAACAATGCTTTCGTCGGAATGCAGCCCCAGTTAAGGCAAATGCCCCCTAATGATTCCTTTTCAACGATAGCCGTTTTAAGGCCTAACTGGCTGGCCCTGATAGCAGCCACGTATCCTCCCGGTCCACTCCCTACAACGATGAGATTATATTTCATATGTATGTTTTTGTTTGAATTCGATTGAGGGGCAAATATAGGGAGTCAAACGTCAGCGTGGGGTCACTGTGCTGTAGGAATCTAATTTCTGCTTATATTTGCAGACTTTCGTTTCACATGGGGTGCCTTACATTTCAGGCTGAGATCAAACCCATCGAACCTGTCCGGGTAATGCCGGAAAGGGAAAGATTGAACAATGAAACTATTTAGTCTTAAGTTATCAATCATATGAATCTACATCGTAGGGTTCGTTTTCTGCATATCTTATGCATCCTATGCAGCACTCATCTTCTATCCGCGCAATATTACATTTTAGGGAGGGGTCTCGATGATGCTGAGCAGCCTTATGCCCATGCTACAGCTGAATTGCGTGGGAAAGACTATTACACCCAGCAAATATGCACCGAACTAGGTGTGTTCAGATTTGAGAATCTCAAATCAGGTTCTTATGAACTGGTCCTGATAACAGCCTATGGCATCCGGCGAAAAAAAATTGAATTAAGGGGCAGTATTGACATTACGCTCCATTTACCGCGAAACATAAAAATCGATGAAATAAGCGTTGTTGCCAGTAAAGCAGGTGACAGAGAACCTGTGACACACGAAAATATATCGGCAGATGACATCCAGAAGAAGGATTTTGCATTAGATATGCCTTACATACTTGAAGGCACACCTTCATTGGTCACTACGTCTGACGCAGGACATGGGATCGGTTATTCAGGACTCAGAATCAGGGGGACTGATCCGACCAGGATCAATGTCACCTTAAATGGTATCCCGGTCAACGATGCAGAATCGCACAACGTTTTCTGGGTTGATCTGCCTGACATTGCCAGCTCTACGACCAACATCCAGGTGCAGCGGGGCCTTGGATGGAGCCAGCCAGGAGTTGGTGATCTGGGCGGCAGCATCCATATCAATACACTGGGATTCAATTATGAGCCTTATGGCAATATTGTGCTGACCGGGGGTAGTTTTGACACGCGCAGAGTTACGCTTGAAGGCGGCTCAGGCCTGCTTAATGGACGCTTCACTGTTGATGGCAGGGCAAGCTATATTTCTTCCGAAGGTTTCATTGACAGGGCAGATAATACCCTCTATTCGCTATATGGTTCGGCAGGATATCACCATGACTTAACCAATATCAGATTCGTTTATGCCCTTGGTGATGAAGTCACTTACCAGGCCTGGAATGGAGTGCCGGAACAATATATCAACGACCCTGTCTTGCGGACATATAACACAGCCGGAACCGAAAAACCAGGTGAGCCTTATGCCAATGAAGTGGATGACTATACCCAACAACATTTCCAGTTTCATTTCGACCAGGCTATTACACCTTTTGCACGTTGGAATACTGCGCTTCATTATACGAAGGGATCAGGATTTTTTGAACAATACAAGGCTGATCAAAACCTGAGTGATTATGGAATTACGGGCTTTGATGATCCCTCCGACCTGGTCAGAAGACGATGGCTGAATAATGATTATTACGGATTTATTTCTACCCTGCATATTGGTTCACCAGGTGAACGGTATTTTGTAGCTGGAGGAGGATGGAACAGGTACGAAGGAGATCATTATGGAGAGGTGATCTGGACACAAAGTCCGGCACCTGATGAATACGCTGCGCCTTATTATTTCAATGAAGCAGTCAAAACGGATTGGAATATTTTCGCGCGAAGCAATACCAAAATAACAGATCGTTTTGATCTGACTTTAGATCTGCAGGGCAGATGGATACGGTATGATTTTGAAGGTCCTGATCAGCAAGGAAATCTCACTGACCAGGAAGCAAATCTTAAATTCTTCAATCCTAAGATCGGTTTTCGCTATGCCATCGGAGACCACAGTTCTGTGTATGGTCTGACCGGATTAATCAATAAAGAGCCCAACAGGGAAGATTATACGACTTCTACACCCCTTAGCAGGCCTGATCCGGAACGCCTTTGGGATACTGAGCTAGGGTTCCGCTATCAACGTAATTCCCTGAACCTTGAAGTGGTAGGCTATTCGATGCAGTACAAAGACCACCTGGTACCCACAGGCAGGCTGAATGACGTTGGAGCCTACACAAGGGTCAATGTGGATAAAAGTCACCGCCTTGGCCTCGAGACTTCTCTTGCTTTTAGGCCGGTAAAAAAACTGGAGATCAGAGCAAATGCGACCTATAGCAACAATAAGATCGACTCGTTTACTGAATATATTGACAATTGGTTTACCGGTGTCCAGGATGCAGTGCAACTTGAAAACACGGATCTTGCTTTTTCACCGGACTTTCTCGCTAGCCTTGGTGCAGGTTATACTATACTTTCAAATAAAAACCATGAGCTATCCGCAGGAATTGATGGACGGTATATTGGAAAACAATATGTGGATAACACTTCGCGCCAAGCTTCTTCCCTTGATCCATATGTAGTTACAGATGCGAGTGTGCATTGGACCTGGTTCAATCATTTTGGTAAGGAGTTGAGAATTGGCTTGCTTCTCAAAAATGCCCTGAGTGCCTCATATGAATCCAATGGCTGGATATACCGGTTTACCTCCGAAGGGTATAATCCTGTACCGGATGATCCTTACGTCGGTTCAGAAGGCGGTGACCTTTACCACCAGAAAGGTTATTTCCCCCAGGCTGGAAGATACTTCCTTGTTCAGTTAGGGATCAGCTTCTGATCAATAGTTCCAGGTAAAACCTATCCGATACGTAAAAGGTAGTCTGCTCAATTGAACATCATCAATGATGTTGTAATGGAAGGATATGAAAGAGCTAAAAGGGTAACCACTAGCCATCCCGGCTCCGATGTACAGGTAATTTTCCTGCGTTTTAAAAGGAACAACTTTATCACCCTCTACAATGATATTTCCGAATTCATCCGTAGGACGGTTGATAAAAGCTCGTTCATATTCAGCCTGAACAAAAATGCCTTGCATAAACGGGGTTGCATTATTGGCTTTCAGGAGCGGTTTCCAACGTGTAAAAACAGTTGGGCCGAAATCAAAAGCTGTGAATTTCAGGTCATACTGCCGGATTTTCTCATAGTAATAGTTCATTTTTAACATAAAACCCACTGCCAGCGCTTCATCCAGTTTATAGGCGATATTAGGATCTAAACCAATTGAAAATGAGAAGTTTGTGAAGTACAAATTACCAAGGTTTATCCCATATCCCACCTTGGACGTTTTCTCTACCACCTTAATGGGTCCTTTTTTAGAATCAGCAGCCGCCGGCTCGTCCGGTTTGGGAGCTGTTGTCTCCGGTTTTACATATTTCTTTTTCCCTGTGGTTTGAGCATCGCTGTTGGGCAAGGCTGCAAATACCAGAAAACTGATTAAGAAAATTCTTACAATTGTCCTCATTTTGGAATATTATTTGGTAAAACTTGGTAACAAGGTGTCAAATAGATAACTTTTTTCGCTAATATGGAAATGGTCAGCGGTTTTTTATTGTAAATTGTGCCAAAATCCCCATCTTTATAAATCCAGATCAACCACGAGAATTAACGATTCTAGACACTAATTTGTTTTCAAACAAACCTTTGGCAGGCATGAACAAAAAATTACTGAGGACCCCATCGATTTTTCTAATCCTGTTTCTTTTCCTATCCACCCTGACATTTGGTCAGGAAACTATCCGATTTAAGACTTTGCGGGCTACGGAGGAACAGGAGTTACTTCTACAACAGCATTTCAAATCCTATACCCTTGCTAGCCTGAGAACCGAGGAGATTTCGGACCTTCTGCGATCACAGGATTATTTTCAGGAACTGTTGTTGGAAATCAATGATCAGACATTTAGCTTTAATCTTCGTGCGCGGGATCTTCGTGCTCCTCAATATAAGTTGAGAGCATGGACTCCTACCGGGGTCATCGAAATGCCGCGCTCTCCCAACAAAACTTTTTATGGCTTTACACATGAAGGACAATATGATGTCCGAATCACAGCTGATGAAGACTTCTTTAGTGGCCTGATTGTGCAGGCTCATGATGAGCTCTACATCGAGCCTGCGTGGCACCTCATTCCAGGCGCCCCTAAAAACGAGTTTGTCATTTACTGGTCTAGTGACAACCTGAAAAAATTCAATGATGAAAGCTGCGGAGTCCACGAAACACAGACGCACTTCACTAATCCGGAAGATGATCACAACGATACGCAGCAACATTCAAATTCAAACCGGGCATGCAAAGTAGTGCAGATAGCCTTGGCCGATGACTTCCCAATGTTCCAGGAATATGGGAGTGTCAATGACGTAGAGGATCACAATATGGCCGTCATCAACAATGTAGAGACAAACTATGACTTTGAATTCGCAGATGACCTCCAGTTTTTAGTAGTGGAAATTTATGTAGCGACAAGTCCGTCCACAGATCCATGGGATGATGGAAATAATATTAACATCGTACTTGATGATTTTACCGTTTGGGGTCCTTCCGGATTTTCCAATACGCATGATGTGGGTGGATTGTGGAGTGCCCGCAATTTTAACGGTGATGTCATCGGTCTTGCCTGGGTCAGTGCAGTCTGTACAAGTGTGCGCTATCACGTAATGGAAGATTTTACTTCTAATGCCCAGTTTTTGAGAGTCCTCCAGGCGCATGAAATGGGGCACAATTTTGCCGCTTCGCATGATCCCCAAGGCTCAAACACGATCATGGCTCCCACTATCAATAACACAAATGATTGGTCGACACAGTCGATTAATCAAATTAATAACTATATAAATTCTATCAGTTGCCTTGGTCCATGCGGTGTGCCACAGCCACCTGTAGCAGCGTTTGAAGGCAATCCTACATCAGGTTGCACCCCTCTCGTTGTAAGTTTTGATGATGAGAGCCTTAACAATCCTACATCATGGTCCTGGACTTTTGAAGGCGGAAGTCCCCCTACGAGTTCAAATCAGAATCCAACTGTCACCTATAACAATGCAGGTGATTTTAACGTATCATTGACGGTCAGTAATGCGCAGGGTTCTAATACGTTCACAATCAATAATTATATCGTCGTCAGTGAAGAACCTTTTGCAGATTTTGATTATAGTGTTGATGAACTTGAAGTAGACTTTCAAAATCTCAGCGCAAATGCCACAAGCTACTTCTGGGACTTTGATGATGGCGGTACTTCAACGCTTACCAATCCGATTCACATATATGATGAAGACGGAACCTATACCGTAACACTGACTGCCACCAATGAATGTGGTTCAGATGTCTTCGTCCAGGTCATTGAAATCATTACGGTGCCCACAGCATTCTTTTCCTCTGACATCGTAGAAGGTTGTAACCCTATTGAAGTAGAATTCATCAATCTATCATCAGAAAACGCTCAATTTTTTGAATGGTCCTTTCCGGGAGGATCACCTCCTACGTCGTTTGCCTTCGAGCCAATAGTTTTATACGAGATCCCTGGCTCCTATAACGTTTCACTGACTGTCCTCAATGAAGCAGGTGAAGATGTGCAAACTATCAATAATTATATTACAGTTCTCCCACAGCCCAACGCTGAATTCAATTATACCACCAATGGCTTACAGGTGAACTTTAATTCACTTGGAAGTGAGGGCGATACCTTTCTCTGGAACTTTGGAGATGGTGGAATAAGCAGTAATGAAAACCCTGTGCATACCTATGCATCGAGTGGCGTATACATCGTCATCCTTACCGTTTCAAATGATTGCGGAAGTAATGTACTGCAGTTGAATGTGACCGTGACTGGTGCCCCGGAAGCTCTATTTAATTCCAGTACGCAATATGGTTGTTCGCCTTTGGTGGTGCAGTTCACAAATCAATCAGGTGGAGCTCCCACATCATTTAGTTGGGTGTTTGAGGGCGGCTCACCCGGAACAAGTAATCAACAAAACCCTGTCGTGACCTATACCGCACCCGGGTCGTTTGACGTGGAACTGACTGTATCAAATGTCACCGGTAGTGATGTTCTTTTCCTTTCAAATTACATTGAAGTGGAATCTCCTACGGTAAGTGATTTTGACTTTTTTGTTAATGGATCATTAGCTTCATTTATAAACAATTCCACCAATACCACCGGATCAAACTGGAATTTTGGTGATGGCAATGTCAGCAATGATTCGGATCCGAATCATATATATTTTTTAGATGGTGTCTACACAGTAACCCTTATTTCTTCCGGGATATGCGGACCAGATACAAGTACTTCACAGGTAACCATACAAACACTACCACAAGCTGAATTTTCATTTACCCAAAATGGAAGTTGTACTCCAGTCACGGTTGTATTCGAAAATGAAAGCAGTCCGAATGCTACCTCTTTTGCATGGTCTTTTCCAGGAGGAAATCCATCTACTTCTAGCCTTGAAAATCCATCCATATCTTATCCAAATGAAGGCGTATTTGATGTTATGCTGATCGCCTTCTCACCTGCTGGTTCTGATACGTTGCTTTGGAATGAACTGATTTCAGTAGGGGCTGCACCTGATGCGGCGTTTTTATTATCAAATGTTCAGACAACAGTTACACTCGACAATGAAAGTGTAGGAGCCGAGAGTTATTTATGGTTGTTTGGAGATGGAGAAACCTCTACAGATCCGAATCCGGAGCATACATATGCATCATTTGGCACGTACACCATCAGTCTTATCGCTATGAATAGCTGTGGAAATGATACACTTGAAATTGTCATTGAGCTGTCTACCATTCCTAATGCATTCTTTGGATATAGTGATCATAGCGGCTGCGCCCCGTTTGAAGTTTCATTTATTGACCAATCCCAGAACTCACCTACTTTCTGGTTTTGGTCTTTTGAAGGAGGTAATCCGGCAACGTCTGATATTCAGAATCCGACAGTGGTGTACACAGTACCTGGTAGCTACAATGTTTTCTTACAGGCAACCAACAGTCAGGGAACTGATGTTCTACTGCTGAATGATTTAATCCAGGTAGGGGGCACGCCTAATGCCTCATTTACATACCTTCAAAATGAAAATATCGTATCTCTTGAATACCCCGGATTGGATTATGACAGTCTTCGCTGGTCATTTGGAGATGGCCGCACCGATACCAGTTTGAATCCGACGATAGAATTTAATACATCCGGGCAATACCAGATCATACTCATCGTCTATAATCCATGCGGATTCGATACCTCATCTATCTGGGTGACGATCAATATCACCAGTACAAATAATATCAATGGAAATGGAGCTGGCTGGCAGATCAGACCTAATCCATTCAAAGATGTATTTACGATCTATGGTGAACCAACGACCTCAGGTAATGTAACAGTATCATTGACGGATGTACACGGAAGATTGATCAGTCGTGAAAATTGGTCTTTTGATTCCGGCCAGGCCACCAAAATCTTCAACGAAGGAACATTACCTCAGGGTTTGATTCTGGTGGTGATTCAGGATAAAGATTCGAGAACTGTGCTTAAGGCGCTTCATCAGTGAGTTGTGAGTTGTGAGTTGTGAGACGTGAGGCGTGAGGCGTGAGGCGTGAGATGTGAGGCGTGAGATGTGAGGCGTGAGATGTGTGAACTTGCCTAAAATAGGTTGACATTTTATCTCACTCTTCAATTATAGTCATTATCATCATCACTTTTTCTTTTTTGCTACTTTTTTCTTTTTGTTGGTAACTGTGATTTTGTGGATAAGCCATGATCCCACTTGAA
>JBBRDL010000051.1:0-23557 GCA_038203965.1 Chitinophagales bacterium
ATGCTGTGTGTGCGGACCGTAAAATTTATGAGTTAGGTCAAGTGCCTGCCGCTGCATGGGAAGAGTTTATGACGAGCTGTGGGCTAGCTGCTGAAATAGCCAATGTAGAGCCTGCTTTGTGTTTTGGAGATGGGGAGGTAACACTTGATGTTTCTGGTGGAGTTAGTCCCATTTCTTATGATTGGAGTAATGGCGATCATGGGCCCGCACTTCAAGATGTGGGAGCTGGCACTTATAGTGTGACGGTGACTGAAGCAAATGGAAAAGATGTTGTCATCGAAGATATCATTATTACAGGCGAAGAATTTCCAAGCGAATTGGCCTTTACTGAAGTCGAGCACGCCCTGTGTTATGAATCATCCACAGGAAATGTTAATATCGAACTTGAAAATGGAAACAGCCCTTTCAGTTACGATTGGAGTAACGGAGCCCAAACGCAAGATCTCTTCAACGTTCCGGCAGGGTTCTATACTGTCAATGCTACTGACGCTAACGGCTGTCCTTTTGAAGAATCCTTTGAAATAGATGAACCTGAAGAATTGGTTGCCACGTATGAAACCACTCCTGACTATTGTGATCAGGGAAATGGAACCATCACACTTGAAATTGATGGTGGTGTCGGCAATTATTCTATCTCCTCTTCAGAAGGCAATATTTCAGGTAATGAGATTACCAACCTATACGCGGGTATTGTGGTAGCCACTGTAGAAGATGGCAATGGATGTATATGGGAGGAGAATGTTGAAATTGAATTTGAAGCAGCACCGGAATTGTTTTTCTCTCCATATCCAACTATTTCTTGTGTCCAACCTTCGGTGAGTGTTTCCGGTTACGTTCAAGGTGGAAGTGGAGATTATGAATATGAATGGACCACTACAAATGGTAATATTGTTGGTCCTACTAATCAATCTTCCGTAGTAGTGGATCAAGAAGGGGATTATGCATTGCTTGTTACAGATCTTTTCACCGGATGCCCTGTTGAAAATGAAGTTGCGGTAGCCAGTACAGTAGATCCTCCGTTTGTCGGTGCAGGAGATGATGCTCCAATCAACTGTGAGGATCTTATTCTTGAACTCCAGGGGTCAGGAGATTCAGTTAATACTGTTAACTGGAGTACGTCTAACGGGAATATTGTTTCCGGAGGTAATACCTATGTCCCAACGGTTGATGCTCCAGGACTTTATATCATTGAGGTTGTCAATCCTGCAGATAACTGCTCAAATGTGGATAGTGTTGTAATCATCAATGACATCAACCCGGCCAATGCCAATTACCAGTATCAAACTAGTGGGTTGACGATGATAGGTACAGATAATTCCACAGGCAGTAATCTGAACGGATGGTCATGGACCTTTGGTGATGGTAACACCTCTACAGAACCAAATGCTGTGCACCTGTTTGCAGCAGAAGGTATTTATGAAGTTTGCCTGAGTGTGCAGAACGGATGCGGAACAAGCAGTGCTTGTCTCCAGGTCCAGGTGACTTCTTCAGGCAGTAGTTTAAGCGTTATACCTGAAATTCATAATGTGCTCTGCAATGCCGGCGCTGATGGAAGTATCTCCGTGATAGTCAATGGCGGTACTGGTAATTATACATATGTGTGGACCGGTCCAGGTGGACAGACATATACAGATCCTGCCATTTCAGATCTTCCTGCAGGAGTTTACCAATTAGTGGTCTCTGATGATGAGGGAAATCTTTTTATTGGGGAGTTCACTGTTTCAGAACCAACAGCAATTTTACTGGTTGGTTCCACGGTGGTTGATAACTTATGTTTTGGCCAGTCTAATGGTTTTGTTTCGGTTGATATTTCAGGTGGAGTAGGGCCGTTTACATATTCCTTTAACAATGGGCCACCCCAATCAGAAAATGCCATTATTAATCTTCCAGCTGGAACGGTTGAATGCATAGTCACCGACGCAAACGGTTGCCCTTTTGTGGCTGGACCTTATAGTATTCAGGAACCTCCTGTAATAAGCCATGAAGCAGCGATTTCATCAGTACGTTGTTTTGGTGAAGCGAACGGTGCTATTGCACTAACCGTCGGTGGTGGTGTTTCACCTTATACATACTTATGGGATATAGGCGCTCAGACTACCCAGGAAATTAATGCGCTCCCTTCAGGAAATTATATTTGCCAGATTACGGACCATAATGGTTGTCTCAGTGAAGCCAATGTGGTTGTTACCCAACCTGATTTACTTGCAGTTCAGAATACTCAGATCGTGGATGCTTCCGGAGCCGCACAGAATAATGGAAGTATAAATCTCGAAGTGACGGGTGGTATTGCACCTTATACTGTTTCCTGGAATAATGGAGCTTCAGGTGCTTTTATAGAAGGTCTTATTCCAGGCGAATATTGGTATCAGATTACAGATGCTAACGGCTGTATCACAAGTAATACGACTCCTGTTGTTATCAACGGTACTGTATCAACAACAAATGTTGACTGGGCTGAATTTATTTCGATTTCCCCTAATCCATCCAAAGGCGATGTAATCGTGAGTTGGAATGGCCTGAATGTAGAAAACGGAACGATGACACTTGTCACACTTGAAGGAAAACGACTGCAATCAAAAATAATTACTGCAGGTACTGGTCTCTGGGATTTAACAGGGACAAGCTTGATCAGCGGCGTTTATATAATCCTTTTCGAAATGGACAGACAGACCGTTTCGTTTAAGCTTGTAGTTCTATAAATTACCACCTAATTCATGAAGAGAGAAATTAAAAACATCATTAATTTCTGATCTTTAAACGCACAAATAAAAAAGCCTGATGAATGATCATCAGGCTTTTTTATTTTGGTTGAATTAAATTCAGGCTGTTACAACGGCAGCTTTGGCTGGTCTTCCTCTCCTACTGCTTCCCGCTTTTGCAACTACTTTCTTAGCGGCCTTTTTGCCCGATCCGGCGGGCCGTCCGCGTTTACCGGTTTTCTTGGCAGGCTTAGCTGTTGTTTTAGCCGCTCCGGTTTTAGGTCCGCGTTTTGCACCGGCTTTTTTAGTGCCTGGCTTACGGCCACGTTTTGCACCTGGTGCTTTGGCAGCAACTGATTTAGCTGCTTTTTTTGTACCTGGTTTGCGTCCACGTTTAGCGCCTTTAGTAGAGGTCGCTGAAGTAGAACTGTTCATTTTAGCTAATACCCAGTCAGTAACTCGCTGACGGGTATTTGCATCAAGGCCATTGAGCGCGTCGTATACTGCGGCCATAGCCTTCAATTCTGGATCATTCATGATAATACGTTTAGTTAAAAAAATAAAGGATGTTTTGTACATTGAATATTGGATAAAAAGGAAAAAGATTTATCCAACGATTTTTGCAAAGGTAATAGCATTTATACCAACAAAACAATACTTACAGACCGAATAATAGCTACAATGTCCATTGACGGCCCAATTATCAGGGTGAAGGAGTGCTCCATTACATATTTTATTGACTGCATTTCTGCTAATTAAAATCACTTTTTATTCAATATTCGCTGGTGAATGAAATTTCATTCTTCATAACTGGCAATCCAACTTATTGTTTGTGAATGCTACTCAGGATAGCTATAAATTTTATAATGCAAACGTAACGAGACGAAAAGAAGGGTCCTTTTTTCTTTTTTAATTACCATCCAGCTTTTTCTTAAATTTGATCTATGAAAAGTACACTTCGTAAAAAGCAACCTGTTTGCTCCTGGAGATTCTGTTTTGCGGCTTTAATTTTACTGATTTCTGCAAATAGCTCGATGCTGACGGCTCAACAACATTTCACAGCTGAAACGAGTTTTGCTGTTAAATTGGGTACCACAAAGCCCCTATATGAGACAACAAATGTTTTGCCCACCGATACTGAGAAGTTAAAAGACCGAAAAGCTAATAAGCCCGTTATCATCCCTAATTTCGCAGGTCGGCGACCTTTGATGGCACACAACCCAAATGCATTACCCAAAGGTTTTGACCCATTATACCAGGCACCAGACAGCCGTATGCCAATGAATGATATCTTCCCGGTAGTCAATATCGAAGGCATTAGCGAGGCTGCCTCCGGTGCCGCCCCCCCAGACGTTAATGGCGATATAGGCAAAGATTTTTATGTAGAAATCGTTAACGCGACTTTATTTAGAGTGTATGATAAATCCGGTATACCTGTAAGTGGGCTTATATCTGCCAATTCGATATGGAGTCAGGTCCAGCAAACCTCCGCCGGCGATCCTATAATCCTGTATGATCAGGCTGTAGATCGGTGGTTTCTGACAGAATTTCCATCCAATAATAGAGTACTCGTCGCTATCTCACTGACGAGTGATCCAATGGGAAGCTGGGATGCATATGCTTTTCAGACCCCAAGGTTTCCTGATTTTCCAAAATATGGCATATGGAACGATGCTTATTATCTGACGACTAATGAAGGGGGAAATGATTTTCCGATTTATGCCATCAATCGCGAGGATATATTAGCCGGTGCAGCAACTGCCCGAATTCAGCGACTTACAGTTCCAAAAATCGGAGGTGTCTTTTTTGAAGTGGGTCAGCCGGTCGATTGGGACGGATTAAACCCTCCGCCTGCAGGTAGTCCGGGAATCGTAGTAAAACTCAATGATGATGACTGGGGTACCACCAACACAGATGAAATAATATTTAATAAAATAGCTATTGATTGGGAAAATTCAGCACAGTCCAATGTTGAAGTGATCTCTTTTCCTACGACACCTTACGATACTGATGGTTGTCAAACGGAAAACACTGGTGGTTTTTCTTGTGTTCCTCAGCCTAACGGGCAAGGTATTGATGGCGCCCAGTGGATCATCTGCAACAAAGCCACTTACAGGAATTTTGGGACGCACGAATCCTTTGTTATCTCTTTTATGGTTGACGTCACCGGTGATGATGTCGCCGGTATCCGATGGATGGAATTCCGCAGAACACCCACAGAAGACTGGTCTATTTTTCAGGAAGGGACTGTCGGCTCCGACGATGGTATCCATAGATTTATGCCTTCTATTGCAATCGACGGCAAAGGAAATATTGGTCTCGGGTATGCGGTCTCCGGTCATGCAAAATTCCCGTCTTTACGTTACACCGGAAGATACGAATCCGATCCCCCTGGAACTATGAGCTTTACGGAATATGAATTTGCAACTGGCGCTGGTTCCCAGGGTTTTGACCGCTACGGTGATTATTTTTCCATGTCTGTTGACCCGACAGATGAAACTACATTTTGGTTTGCAGGACAGTACTTGCGTGGTAATAATGACTGGGCCACCAGGATAGTCGCATTTTCTGCCGGAAGAGATACCATTGATGTTTTTCCACTCAGCCTGAAAGCCCCCGAAAATGATGCAGTTCTTGGCGCACAGGCAGTAAGTTTTACAGTCTTCAACCGTGGGCTTAGCACTGTCTTTGATTTTCCGGTTGGCTATCAGTTCAATAATGGTCCGTGGGTTACGGAAGTGGTCGATATAGATAGTCTTCTGATAGACGAAGAATTGACCTACACGTTTGTTACGCCAGTGAGCATAGATGCGGCAGGAAATTATCCTATCCGTATTGCCACTTTTCTTGATAATGATGGAAATAACAGAAACGACACACTTTCCTTCATGATCACAAAGTATGGTCTTAGAGATGTCGCGCTCGAATATACCTTTTCTGGTGCTGATGAAGTGATCTGTACCAATGAATCGGCCATCGACCTTTTGGTCAGAAACAGCGGCATTGATACGATCAGGCATATCATTTTTGCAGTAGCATCCCCTGGCCATCCTATTGATAAGATACATTGGAATGGTGTACTTGCTTTTGGAGAAGAAACAACTGTAGCCTTACCGATTGAACTGACAAGTGGTGAAAATACCTTTACGATCAATGTGGATTCATTGAATTTTTTATATGAAGATGATGTGCCTTCCAATAATCAGCCTGAATTATTGCTAATAGCTAATCCGGCTGGCCAGAATGTATTTCTCAATTTTAGAACAGACAATTTTCCCCAGGAATCCACATGGAAACTTCTCGATGATGAAAATAATGTCATTGCATCTGCAGGTCCATTCGCTGAGCAACAGACTACCTACAACAGTATTTTTTGCCTTGATCCGGAGCAATGCTACACATTTACAGTTTTTGATGCTTTTGGCGATGGCATGTCAGCACAAGGGGTGCAAGGTGATTTTGAAATTTATAATGAAATCGGCGAGTTAATTGCCGATCTCTCAAGACCTAATTTCGGATCCCAATCATCAAGTCAGTTCTGCCTTACCGCCCAATGTTTATTTAATCTTCAGGTTGGAGTTGAACACGAATCCATGCCAGGCGCCGGTGATGCAGTCGCCATAGCCCAAACAAATAATAGTCTTGGTGAAGTTGAATACAGTATCGACGGAGGAACGGCTTTCCAGGCAGAAGGTTCGTTTTTGAATCTTATTCCAGGTATATATAGTATGATTGCTGTGGATGGCGCA
The DNA here is from genome assembly GCA_038203965.1 of Chitinophagales bacterium. Taxonomy (GTDB): domain Bacteria; phylum Bacteroidota; class Bacteroidia; order Chitinophagales; family Saprospiraceae; genus Opimibacter. The sequence continues at coordinate 6,449 of JBBRDL010000051.1, forward strand.
GGATGTCTTGATACCACCTCATTTGAAGTATTGTCGTGTAACCTGCAAGCACTGATCACCACCATGCCAGCTATTGGAGGAGACATAGGGCAGATTCATATTGCTGTTACCGGTGGTATCGGACCTGTCTCCTATAGTATACAGAATGGGGTTTTCGTATCCGATTCTTTTTTTATGATGCTTGAGCCTGGTGATTACATTGTCTCCGTCAAGGATAGTGCCGGATGTCTTTCGACTGATACGGTTACTGTTTCTACAAATGTCAGCACAAAATCGTTGACGCATTCTTATTTTATACAGATATATCCGAACCCCGGTAAGGGCGTTTTCGAGGTTGAAGCGACCTTTGATTTTGATGCTATTTTCATGCCGTACACTGTATTTTCTGAAGCAGGTAATTTACTTTTTTACGGGTCAATTCCAAAATATGGTGACCGATATCAGGGACAGGTTTCGATTACTGCTTATCCGGCGGGTGTATACTATATCGTATTCCATAAAGATCAGGAAATGATAGTGAGCCGCGTGATTAAGATGGATTAGAGGACGATGACAAAAAAGAAATATTCAGACGCGAAAGAGATTAGGGATAAAATTCAGTTGTTGTTTTCTTACCGAAAATTGACCAGTCTATTACAACTAAGTAAACTGGATCAAGACAAAGAATTCAAGAATCAACTCGTTGACATCCAATACCAGATTTATTTATTGGACGCCTATCTCGAAGGGGAATGGTTACTTGATAAAAATAAACTGAAGTCTTGTTGGTCTTCCATCAGTTCATCATTAGCAAAACTCAATTACAATGACCATCAGATAGATGGTTTGCTAAGTGAAATCAGAAATTATGAACGGATAGAACGTAATTGCCGTAAAGGGAAGTGGCCGACTGCTGTATCCTTTAAAAATTTCTATACGACCAAATCATGTGATGTACGACTGGTGCGCCATCTTATCTATGATGCCCAGCCTGAACTGAACAGTATCTGGAAGGAGACTGCCTGGGTCTATTATGACCTGATCACAGAGATCAATGATGATGTGGGGGACGTGGCGGAAGATCTGAATACGTATAACGGAAACCGTTATCTTATTTCAATCTTACGTAAAGGAAAAATAAAAACGGAAAAGCAATACAAAACTTTCCTTGAGAAAGTAACCAACAAGGCAAAAGTTTATTTTAAAAAGCACCTGGCTACCGGAGAGAATGCTCAACTTTTTGAATGGACGATGAGCCGATCAAAGGAAACACTTGAACTGCTTGATACTTCCAACAGACTCGGTGATCCTTCGAATTATTCAAAATCACTTCTGCTGGAAAAGATGAAATAACCGATAAGCCAACAGCTTTTAAGACAGGTTAAAACGCATAAGAAAGCATCCCATATAACCGACTGGGGCGCCCAAGCATAACCAGATTTTCGTTGTTAAAATAAATATGATCTGCATAATTGTTGAAGTCCATTTGCCAGTTCAATCCGATTCTGACATTAGCAACTTTTGCTGCCACACCACTGTGCCATCCAAACCTAACTGAATTTAGTTTTTGGGAATACCCATTAACTTTCTCAAGTTCTGATTGTTGAGACAGGACGATCTGCGGCAGAAAACCGCTGTACACTTCCATGACACCGATATCAACGCCTACAGATAATGGAATATTGATCATATGCATTGATTCCCTATATTGTTGAATATCCTCCGTCCTTCCAAATCCAGGGTACGTGTATTGTACATCATAAACATACTCACGCTTGTTGTACTGGACTTCCCCCATAAAATAGAAAGGTGCAATATTGTACTTAGTCCCTGCTCCAATCAAATAGGAAGCTTTTACCTGTGCGATGTCGAAAGTGAACTCCTCTTTTGGAAGGGAACGATTGACAAAAATATAATGTCCCTCTGGGCTCTGTTGAGGAGAAATACCCATGGTGTAGACCATTGAAAACTGTGCCTGTGTTTCATTTTTAAAAAGAAAACTGCAAAAAACAAATGCAAAGAAGAATGTTGTGTTTTTCATATTGTTGAACGGTTTTGCTGGAGGGTGTTCCACATAATCATGCCTATAACGAAAAATACATTAGGACATATTTTATCCAATAGGAGGATATAGATTTTATTTTCAATATTTTAACACTTGATCACAAACGGATTAAAGAACAATATTCGGATGGAATGACTATAAGGCGAAAGGATAAAGGGTAAAAAGCGAAAAAAGATGCTTTTACGCTTCATTTATGGGTATATACCAAATATAGAGAGGTAACAAAAAAATATATGATGATGATCTGCTCATCTTGAATTTGTCAGAAAACAATCTCCTTTCATGGTTTTCTATTAGTTGTATAAAGAGCATCTGTGCTGAGAAATGCCTTTGAGGCAGCACATAATCGTAACTTTGACCCGGGAACCAAGGTAAAAAAGCATCAGATGGACGAAAATTTTTTGGATGTTCAATATATAGGCAGCTACACGGATGTAAAACTATGTCCGGAGGTGTCCTTGCCTGAGTATTGCTTCATCGGTCGCTCCAATGTGGGTAAATCATCCATTATAAATTATATAACGGGCAACAGGGAGATCGCTCGTACCTCAAAAAAGCCCGGAAAAACACAGGCTATAAACCTTTTCAAGGTGGTAGCAACTCCTGAGTGGTATATCGCTGACCTGCCAGGGTATGGCTTTGCACAAGTATCTAAAACGAAGAGAGGCCAATGGTCAACGCTTATAGACCGTTATATCTTACATCGACCTAACCTGATGTGTACTTTTCTGTTGTTGGATATACGGCATCCCAGGCAGGAAAATGACCGCCAGTTTATGAATCAGCTGGGTAAGCACCATATTCCTTTTTGCATTCTTTTTACCAAATCCGACAAGTTAAAGCCCGCAGAACTTGAAAAAGCCCTTGAGGATTATAAGCTGGACATCCTGAATGAATGGGAATTCCTTCCACCGGTTATTGTGACAAGTAGTCTTAAGGAACTCGGAAGACCTGAAATCCTGGACTATATCCATCAAACGAATGCTATTTTTGCAAAGCAAGTCCAATAATTGAATATGAAGATATATCCACCCCTTATCCCCGACATCAAAGACTGGCCACTTAACAAACTTTATCAGGACAGAGAAGGTCTTATTGCAGCAGTTGATCAGCAAACAGTCGATTATATACTTGAAAAACACGGGGACAGGATCGGTGACCTTATTTCGAGAGTATGTTATCTTGAGCTTATCCGGCTTAAGGAAAACCCATGGAAGGTAGATCCGCCAAACGAAGAACAGTTCTGGAAGCGAATACGAATAGAAATTACGGCCAATGAGAAATTAAAACCGGAAAATAAACTACAGAACAACACCGAGGTGTTGAAACGCATCATCCACCGGTACACGACGGAAATCGCTGGGAATTTCAAAGAGAGCACCTTTCTTTTTGCCCGCAAGTTTTTAACTCTTTTCTTCAAACGCCTGCTGAATGCTGCTGCAGGAAAAAGTCATCGGAGATTATGGAGTACAAAACTTGAGCTCTATGAACGATTAAAAATTCATGGCGATGTAGAGCATGTCCGGAATATGTTCAAACACGGGACTGTTGTTATCCTTCCGACACACTTATCTAATCTCGATAGTATATTAATAGGTTATGCACTGGACTCCGTCGTAGGGCTTCCGGCGTTTGCTTATGGCGCAGGGCTCAATCTATATGAGTCAGAAATATTTGCTTATTATATGACCCGTCTCGGGGCATATAGAGTAGACCGGCGCAAGAAAAACCCGATTTACCTGGATAGCCTGAAAATCATGTCCCAGGTAATGTTGGAACGTGGTACCAATAGTTTGTTTTTTCCAGGAGGCACAAGGTCAAGATCTGGAGAGATTGAGCGAGAATTGAAATACGGATTACTTAACTCTCTTTTAGCCGCACAGCGGTCGATCTACGAAAACGGAGGAAATCAAAAAATAATAGTTGTACCACTGATCCTTGGTTATCATTGCACGCTTGAAGCGCAAAGCCTGATTTCTGGTTACCTCAAATCTACCGGAGAAGAAAAATATGTAAGTACCCCCCGCACAGGATTTAAACTCAGGAATATACTCTCCTTTGCCTGGAAGTTCTTTTCCCAGTCCAGTGAGATTCATCTTTCCTTTGGTGAGCCGATGGATGTATTGGGTTACAAGCTCGATACTAATGCGGAGAGCGTTGATGACAGGCAGCAGCGCGTGGACATTAAAGAGTTTTTCTCCCTTCATGGCAAAATAGAAGCGAATCGACAACGTGAGACCGTCTATACACGTAAACTGGCCGAAAAAGTAGTTGAAAATTATGAAAGGTACTACGTGGTATTGACCAGCCACCTTGTAGCCTTTACGGCCTTTGAGTTATTGCGTAAAATGCATCCTTCTATGAATCTTTATGCAATTCTTCGTTTACCTTTTGATATGCTTTCCATGCCCATGCCCCTGTTCAGAAAATCATTTATGACCATCTTGGGTTTACTGAAACAAATGGAAACTGAAAATCAGATTCGTCTTCAATCAGAATTGCATTCACTCGATCCAGATGAAATAATCAGGCATGGTGTCAAATATCTCGGATCATTCCACGCCGTATGGCCACTTAAATTCGGACAAAAAGATAACATCATCGCAAAAAACCCGATGCTTGTTTATTATTATCATAACCGTTTATCCGGTTTCCATCTTGAAGAAAAGATCACCTGGGACATGGACAGTATCCACGTCGCGCAGGATCGCTTACAGGAATCAGAATAACCGGCACCAACATGAACTTTATCATCCTTGATCTTGAGGCTACGTGCTGGCAGGGAAACGCCATGGACAGGAACCAGGAAATCATCGAACTGGGTGCCTATCGAATCAACGGTTATGGTGAATGGCTTGATCAGTTTCAGGCTTTTATTAAACCGGTTCAGCATCCAAGACTTTCCATCTATTGCATGGAGCTCACTGGCATCACACAGATGCAGATCAACAAGGCTAAATCATTCGAACATATATTTCCGTTGTTTGAGGATTGGTACTTTGCTCAGGATGGACCTCATCTCCTTTGTACATGGGGAGGCAAGGACATGGAACTCATCAATGCGGAATGTTCCCGCCATGATGTAGACGGAGGATTTCTCCCACCCTGCATAGATCTAAGAGCGCAGTATGCGATGATGCATCGGTTGCCGAAAGAAGTAGGGTTACTCAAGGCACTTGAGTACACAGAAATAGAGTTTGAAGGGTCCAATCACAGAGCACTGGATGATGCTTTCAATACCGCCAAACTTTTTCTTCATTATCGAGATCGATGGCAATATTGATAGGGTAGGACAATGACCTATTTTCCTGAAATGACCTTATGTCGAGAATTATGATTTGTTTGACGACAGTCTCTTGCAGCTAAGCAACTGCCCAGCATAAATGAAGTCCTTCTATACGTTACATAATTGCATTTCAAAAAGAATGCCTCTCCATCGGAAGTAGCGTTTTTTCATACTAATCTGGTCTTTTGTTAAAGGAAGCTAAGAAGTTAGCTTCCTTTTTTTCTATATAGGCCATTGTATCTTTGTCAAAGATGGAAGCGGTACAGCGTATAGTCGATATCATTAAAAACCGGGATGCCTGGCAGATCATTGATGTGCGGTCGCCGGGAGAATTCAACACAGGTCATATTCCTGGAGCTATCAATATTCCACTCTTCAACGATGAGGAACGAGCCCGGGTGGGTACTTTATACAAGCAGGTATCGCCAGAAGCGGCTTTAAAGGAAGGACTTCAGATTTCCGGGCTTAAAATGAACACACTTGTTGATACTGTTAAACCATATAAATGTATAGATGGAAAGGAGATCCTGGTGCATTGCTGGAGAGGTGGTAAACGGAGTCAGGCTATTCAATGGCTATTTAACTTCGCCGGTGTCAGATGCTATCGGCTTGACGGAGGTTATAAAAGTTACAGACAAGCCTTGAAGGCCTTTTTCGCTGAAAATATCTTTGAATTAAAGATTCTAGGCGGCTGTACCGGCTCGGGGAAAACAGAAATACTTGATGAACTGGCCAGTTATGGAAGCCAAATCGTAGATCTTGAAAAAATAGCCCATCATAAAGGGAGTGCTTTTGGTTCCATTGGGGAGTCGCCCCAACCGACTACGGAACAATTTGAAAATAATCTCTTTAAAGCATTTCTATCCCTTGAGCCCGACTGTCCGGTCTGGCTTGAAAACGAATCAAAAAGTATAGGTAAGGTGCATATCCCGGATGGCTTGTGGCATCAAATGAGACAATCGGTTTTATATAATATTGATGTGGAGAAGGAAATCAGACTTGACAGGACTTTAAAATATTATTCCGAACCCATCAATATTGATATGCTTAAAACTTCTTTTGAAAAAATCAAAAAACGTCTCGGTGGGTTGGATTTTCAGTTGGCTATAAAAGCCTTGGCGGAAAACGATCTTAGAACTGCGGCTGCTATTGCCCTTACCTATTATGATAAGTCGTATAATTACCAAATAGAGAGCTGGCCTTCGGATAAAGTGATGCATGTCACTCAATGTAACGATGTAGCTGATACGGCGAAGAAGCTGATACGTATATAGGTCAGTATTTAATATCATATATAACTGTTATTTAAGGATATATAACAATATAAATAAATTAATACTTTATAATCATTCACGTATGGAAAGACCTGATGTCAAATTGACACAATACAGTCACGGTGCCGGATGCGGATGTAAAATATCGCCTTCAGTATTGGATTCCATATTGGGAGCTGCGGGTCAATCGACCGGATACTATCCTGAATTACTCGTAGGCAATGAAGAAAGGGACGATGCAGCAGTGATGGATCTTGGTGATGGGACGGCTATTATCAGTACTACAGATTTTTTTATGCCTATTGTTGATGATCCGGAAACCTTCGGCAGGATAGCTGCTACAAATGCCATTAGCGATATATATGCGATGGGTGGGACACCGATGATGGCTATAGCCATATTAGGCTGGCCCGTTAATCTATTGGCACCCGAGATGGCCGGATTGGTGGTCAAAGGAGCTCAAAGATCATGCCTTGAAGCAGGAATTCCCCTGGCAGGTGGGCATAGTATTGATGCACTTGAGCCTATTTTCGGACTAGCCGTCACTGGAAGGATACATATAGCAAATATCAAAAAGAACGGAGGTGCAAAAGTTGGTGATATATTATTGTTAACTAAGCCATTAGGAGTAGGTATCTTAAGTACTGCTCAAAAGCAAGGAAAACTGAAGGATGCACATAGTGAACTTGCTATTGAAGTCATGCTCAAACTGAATTCAGTAGGGGAGCGGTTAGGAAAATTAGAAGGGGTCCATGCAATGACCGACGTAACAGGGTTTGGACTGGCAGGGCATCTCATAGAAATGTGCCAATCAAGCAATACCTCGGCGGAAGTGAATTTCAATGCCATTCCCCTTATAAACCCTTGCGTGCTGGATTATCTACAGGAAGGATGTATTCCCGGTGGTACAACCAGAAATTTTGATAGTTATGGCAGTAATCTCATATTGTCTGGAGATGTGCAGCTAAACATTGTTTGTGACCCGCAGACCAGTGGCGGATTGCTCATTGCTATTAATCCAGAGATCTTTAAAGCAGCACAGGATATCCTGAAAGAAGAAGGTTTGTGGGCAAATCCAATCGGTAAAATGATCTCCAAAACTGATTATGCCGTAATGGTTTTATAAGTTTAGGTGCCTGGTCTTAGACAAAGTCCGAATCAAAGGCGTCTTCTTCACTTTTTTTGGCTATCCATTTTTGCCAGTTTTTGTCTTCCAGGTTCACATATTGCTCCATATATCCACAGCCGGAACAAATGAAATTATCAAAGAACGTAAACTGCGTTCCCCATTTAGATAGCTGAACTCTGTTTGATGTTGATGTGCCTTTAAAAGCCTTGATTTTGATAACGGCTGCAGCCTGACACTTTGGGCAAATACCTGTTTGCTTCATACAGTATGGGGTATATCTCTGAAATTACTATTTAACATAATATAAATTATGGGAAAGAAATATGTTTATTTTTCAAGGTTTACTTCGTAGATAAAGCCTTTATCCCCAGGGGCTTCTTCGTTCGTAACAAACACTTTATGATCACCAACAAACAAAACAGACTCCGTCTGAAGACTTCCAGTAAATGTCAATCTTTTGAAAGGAGCTTTAAAAAAGGCTAATCCCTGAACATTATAAAAGTAAATTAGAAATGGATGATATCCTTTGTCTTCGGAGGTGTATCCAATCAGAGCTAATTCAGTTCCTGTATCTGTTTGTTTGAAATCGGCTCCAGTCACCAGGCCTTCGGCATCAAATGAATCCAGATGCTTCGCAAGGTATTGCCCTGCCGTCTTTGGAAGACTATACATGTCCGTCCTGGAATTTCCTCTGTTTTTTGTAAACAGGTATAAGCTGTCCCCGATACATACCAGGGCTTCGCAATCAAAATTGTGCTTTTTAGCCGATTTGAATTCTTTCTGCTCCGTGTATGAAAATGAAATCTTCTCAGCTACAGCTTCATACCGGTTTTTCAAATCGTCTTTTTTAACTTTGTAGATGGCAAGATCTTTCCTGTTTCCATTATTATTGCCGGTATCTCCAATGTAAACAAAGTCCTGATCCGCAGCCAATTCCTCCCAGTCTTCGCTCTCTACGCCAGTTATCTTAACCATTTTAGTAGCGTGGGTATTTTTCAAACTAAAAACACACAATTCAGCCGGATTACCACTGTCATTATTACCCACGTAGAGATCATTCCCCAAATTGATCATTCCTGAACATTCATCAAGCTGTGAAGGCAATTCAGCAATCGGCTCTAATTTGGGATCTAAAGTAATGGTTGAAGCGCAAGCCAATCCAAAGAAGAGAAAGGTTGAAATTTTGATATGTAGTAGCATGTAGTATAAGGGATGGTAAACGCCAATCAGATGAATTATAGATTTGTTCAAAACGAATAACTGGGAGATTCAAATATATTAGATTTAGTTTCACCAATCAAATTGTACGCCTAAAGGACGCCTATAATAACTTTATGAACTGCAAACTGTCCATAAGATGCTCAACTCCGTACATTTATTTTATATAAATCTTTGATCGTCATAAGACGCGCCCTAAAGTATTACTTTAAGTCAATGTTTAGCCAACAAGTTTTAGCATACCACTTTTCACTCCAACCCAGAATCAAACTTCCGGATAAGGTTGAATGGCTTATGCCATATAATGATCAGGAGACGAGGCGGTGTATGGATACTTTTTATCATCAGTTCTATGAGGACAGCAAAACTCGAACCTTCATCCTGGGCATTAATCCTGGTCGTTTTGGCGCTGGAGTGACTGGGGTGCCGTTTACGGATCCAATCAGGCTAAAGCTGCTAGGTATTGAAAACGAATTTCAGGCTAAACCAGAATTATCAAGCGTTTTCGTCTATGAAATGATAGATGCTTGTGGAGGACCGGAGATTTTTTACAGGCAATTTTACATTACGTCATTAAGTCCTTTAGGTTTTGTCAAAAACGGAAAGAATTACAATTATTATGATGATCCTCATCTAGCTAGAATCGTTCGGCCATTTATTATTGATAATATTGAAACCCAGATAAAATTTGGCGCAGATACTTCAAAAGTCTTTTGCCTGGGTCAGGGAAAAAATTTTAAATACCTCTCTAAACTCAATGACGAATACCAATGGTGGGAGAGCGTGATCCCCCTACCCCATCCCCGCTGGGTGATGCAGTACCGATTGAAGCGGAAGGAGGAGTTTATTGCATTGTATAAGGAGACGCTGCTTGCTGTTTGATAAGATTTGCAAATTGGAAATTTGCTGACGCGAAAGCGTAGATACAATCTACGCTTAACAGGATTGGGGAAGCGTAGATACAATCTACGCTTAACTTGAAATTGGAAATTTGCTGACGCGAAAGCGTAGATACAATCTACGCTTAACTTGATGCCGTTGGATACGGCTGGGAAAGCAAATTTGATGACGCGTTTGGAAAACAAGAGTCCCCTAATATTGAAATCAAATAAAAAAGCTCTGGGAAAGCATGTACTTTCCCGGAGCGCAAATTTTTGAGCAGGACGTCCTTATGAAAGTTAATTGAACATATATCTTACCCCGATACACATTCTCCACCTGGAACTAGTCCCGGAGATATTAAAAATGTCTTTTCCTGTGGCGTCCCCAAGCCTATAGCTGAATTTTGGTGAGGTGCCATCTGCTTTATATCCATCAAACTGGTAAAGTTGGAAGTTGTTGAATTCACTTCCCGGTGTTGTATAATATGGACCCCAGTCTTTGTTGAGCAGATTAGCCACATTGAAAATATCAAACGACAACTGAATCTTATGGAGGTTACCACCCAGATCAGCGCCTAGATCCTGACGCAAAACCAAATTAATCACATGATTGAAAGGTGCAAAAGATCCATTCTTTTCCACATAAGATCCTCTTTTGGAACTGAGGCCTGGATCAGATTCGATCATGGCGTTGAGATTGACCCATTGCTCTTCGGCCGTGACAGTAATACTTCCAGCAGTGTAATCTTGAAGATTGATGTCATTTATGTCGCGGGGCACATACACAAGACTTCGGTTATTGCTGGTGCTTCCAGTCTCATTATTCAGATTGCGCGCATTTGACCCACCGACAACGTAAGAGAAGGCTTCTCCGGATTCACCATTATAAAATAACGATAAAGAGGTCTTAACTACTTTTGTCCAATTAGCTATATAAGTCAGATTATCGAGAACCCGATGTCCTACGGCAAAATCTGATCTTCCACGCAGAGGTACATTGCGTCCGTCAGTATTTATTTGTCCTCTCCATTGAGATGAATTCTGTGAAGAAGTACCCTCCTGAACCGTATAGGCATCGCCATAATTATAGGCTGCATAGACAAAAATATTTTCACCAAAATTTTTCGTCAAAGAAGCCGTCATATTGATCGTAAACCTTCTGTTAGATTAAGCACTAATTATGTCTGTGTTTGTAAAATAATTTACCAGGTCTGAGAGAAAGAAGACTATAAAGGAGGCAGAAAGTTTTCAGCAATCATACATCGAACACTTCCACCTCCAATAGTTTCAATCGTATGGACATCGCTTGAAACGATCCGTGCATGCCGGCTGATTAACTTCAACTGCGCTGTATCAAGACTTTGATGCGCAGCCTTCGACATGACCATCAGTTGTTCACCCTTTGTATTTCGGATGGCAAGCATATTACCTGCAAAAGAATCAATTTGGTCTTTTCGAAGCACGACCACTTCTCTGCCGAAAGATGCAAGATGCGCACTTAACTCTTCGCGCCTTGAAAGAGGTTCTACAACATCCAGACTTACCACTGCAACACCATCACCTATGGCCATCATCACATTGGTATGATATATCTCCTGATCATGAAATTTAGCGATAAACGAAAACGGTGTGTAATCCATCATCTGGCACCATTTATCTAGCACCAATGGATCTGTTCTGGGGCTTAGGCAGGCATAGGCTATTTTATTGACTCGATCGAGCACCATACTGCCTGTCCCTTCCAGAAACAAATTTTGTGCTTCGTGACGCTCAAAATCCAATCGTTGCAGGATAGCATATTCCTGCTCCAGTTCCTGGATGATTTCTTCTCTTCTTTCCTGACGCCTCAGATTGGCAAACATAGGGTACGTGACGATCGTCCCATCTTCATGGAAGGAGATCCAATTGTTAGGGAAAATCGCGTCAGGGGTAACTGGCAAAGGCGTATCCTGAATTACGTTGACGTCCACGCCTTCAGCAACAAGCAATGCCACCAGCCGGTCAAACTCTCCAATGGCCAGGGCTTTGACTACTTCCGGATTTTCTTCAGGGGCATGTTGGAATGTATTATTGGCCGCTGTTTCTGTATTATACCCGAAGGCTGCCGGGCGAACCATAATGATACTCGAGGTGGTCTGTTGAGCCATTGTATTGCTGTTCATCGTACCTCAAAGGTAGAAGAAGTCGGCTTTATTGTCCACTCTGCCTTTGGGATCAGGTAAAACAAAAGCTAAGAGCGTCCTTCCATAAATGATTCCTGTTTGAATCGGCGACTTTGAATCCAGAAATAGTCGAAAACTTACATCATCAGATCATGAGAATCAAGGTTTTGGCATAATATCCATAGAAGGGAAGTTAAGTTGATAATTGCATTGCTTTGTCTTCACTATGTTTGCGAACAAAATAGGTCACCTCCTGAGTCAGATAACATAACAGATCGAGCATTCTTCATCTTAATTTATATTAGTTCAAACCCTTGTCCGATGACAAAATCCACTACTTTTGTTGCCTTCTTATGCAGCGCTATGGTACTGTGTACCTTGATGAATTGCAAATCCAGCACCAATCATTCTGATTCGAGCTCAAGCCCACTGATGAACATGACTACTAAACAAATAGATGCTCCTGCTGCCACCAAGAAGCCAAAAGAACTTTCGATTCACGGTGATACACGGATGGATCCATATTATTGGCTCAATGAACGTGAGAATCCGGAGGTTATTGATTACCTGACTGCGGAGAATCAATACCTGGATACCATGCTTTCCCATTCCAAAGGCTTCCAGGAGAATTTGTATAATGAACTGGTGGGGCGTATCAAACAAACAGATATGTCTGTTCCGTATAAAGACAACGGCTACTATTATGTCACTCGTTATGAAGAAGGTCAGGAATATGCTATCCATAGCCGTCGTAAGGGCACCATGGAAGCTGCTGAGGAAATCATGTTGGATGTTAACATACTGGCTAAAGGATTTGATTACTACGCAGTAGGTGGAAGAAGTGTAAGTCCTGATAACAAACTGCTTGTATACGCCGAGGACACCTTGAGCAGAAGAATATATTCACTTAGAATCAAAGACTTGACCACGGGAGAATTGCTGTCTGACATCATTCCGAATACAGGAGGTGGAGCAACATGGGCCGAGGACAATAAGACCATATTCTACACTTCCAAGGATGTTACACTCAGAGATTATAAGATATGGAAACATACAGTAGGTACTCCCGCTACCAGTGATAAGGTAGTGTATGAAGAGAAGGATGAAACCTTTGGAGCCTTTGTCTATAAGACCAAGTCGAAAAAGTACATTGTCGTTGGTTCTTATTCTACTGTAAGCCAGGAATACCGGTACATGGATGCAGACAAACCTGACAGTGAGTTGAAAATATTTCAACCGCGTAAGCGTGGTCTTGAATACAGTATAGAACACTTCAATGATATATGGTACGTACGCACCAACAAAGAGGCTAAAAACTTCAGGTTGATGAAGACACCAGTGACGGCTACAAGTGAGGAAAATTGGACAGAGGTGATCCCTAACCGAAATGATGTCCTGTTGGAAGGAATGGATGTCTTTAAAGATTACCTTGTTCTGACAGAGCGTAAAACAGGTATCATACAGTTGCGCGTGATGCCAACTAGTGGTGGAGAGCACTATATCGAATTTGGAGAGAAGGCCTATGTGGCCTTTGCGTCGACCAATCCTGAGTTTGATACAGATATATTACGTCTTAACTACCAATCGTTGACGACGCCAAATACCACCTATGACTACAATATGAAGTCAAAGGAAAAAACGATGCTCAAACAACAGGAAGTACTTGGCGGATTTAATTCCACTGATTACCGAAGTGAGCGGGTGATGGCGAAAGTAAGAGATGGTGTGGAGGTGCCGGTTTCTATTGTGTATCACAAGGATACTCCGATTGACGGTACAAGTCCTTGCCTTCTTTATGGATATGGTTCATATGGAAACAGTTTGGATCCCAATTTTAGTTCATCCAGATTGAGTTTGTTGAACCGAGGATTTGTTTTTGCGATTGCGCATATCCGTGGTGGGGAAGAAATGGGACGTCAATGGTATGAGGATGGTAAATTATTGAAGAAGAAAAATACGTTCAATGACTTCATCGACTGTGGCAAATTTCTGACCGACAACAAATATGCAAATCCTAAAAAATTGTTTGCCATGGGTGGTTCGGCCGGTGGTTTACTGATGGGTGCTGTGATCAATACGGCGCCGGAGATGTGGGCCGGGATTGTAGCGGCAGTTCCTTTTGTAGATGTGGTGACTACGATGCTCGATGAGAGCATCCCATTGACGACCGGTGAATTTGATGAATGGGGCAATCCAAAAGAGAAAGTGTCCTATGATTATATGATGAGTTATTCTCCCTACGACAATATTGAAGCTAAAAGCTATCCACCGATGTTGGTCACGACCGGTCTTCACGATTCTCAAGTGCAATATTGGGAGCCGGCGAAGTGGGTTGCTCGTCTGCGCGAAATGAAAACGGATAACAATCCATTGCTGCTTCACACCAATATGGATGCGGGGCATGGTGGTGCGTCCGGTCGTTTCAGACAGTTTAAAGAAATCGCGCTTGAGTATGCATTTCTATTGGATCTGGCGGGAAAGATGGACGTCGAGATTAAGGGCTGAGGGCAATTAATAATTGTTAGATTATATTCATCTTGAAGTCCCCTTTAGGGGATTTAGGGGCAAAACGGTGCATTGTGCATTAAATTGATTCTAATATAGTTTATAATCAACTAGCTCATGGCTGTCTCCAACCGATGAGAAATGAGTTGCCGGCATATTTTGGGTAGTCAACGGGAGGAAAGAACGGTTCCTCTACCAAAAAAAACGGCCAGGAAATTCCAAAATTGAACTTCCTGGCCGGATGATAACTAACACCAATTAGTTAAGACTATTCTTCGTAATAGGTGTAAGAAAGTACTTCAGTGTACGGTCCACCGCTGCTAGTACCATTTTTGGTGATGGTAGCAGGACGATTTTCTTCATCAAATGTGTAAGTAAACGTTACGCCATAAGTTGATAAAGGATCTGCGGTGAGATTACGAACAAAACCGGATGCTAGTTTAGCACTTGCTTCTCCAAAAAGACCGCCAACTGGTTTCCATTCTGAATCAACAGCATAAATCTGCTGCATATTGCTCAAATTGTCTCCAGTAGTGTACGTGAACGCCCTGTCTTCTCTGACGGTCAAATCGTCTTCATAACGAATCCTGTTAGTCACATTCTTATTCACCACCGTCAGATCATATTTTAGATGATCTGCACCGCTATAACGTTCGATTATTTTAATCAGGATGCCATCAGCATTATAAGTATATCCTTCATACTCACTGCCATCGGCTACCCATAATTCTTTGCTAACCCTTCCATTGGCATCGAGTTCATAGGTAGTTGGGTTTCCTCCTTTTGTGATAACAAGTTTTCCCGCTGTTGAATAATCATACAAAATGGTATCCTCTATTGTACCATTATAGGTATTGACGATACTTTTCACGCGATCGGAAGCATCATAGACAAACTCCCAGCCTTCTACATCAGCACCGGTACCGTCATAATCCAGATTGATGGTTTTGATCAGAGAAGCCTCCACAACCGGTGGGTTGTCGTCGTCATCATCCTTGCAGGATATAGCGAAGGTAATGAGTACTGCCATGCACAGGTAAAAAAATAGATTCTTTTTCATTGTTAAACAGATTTAGTTAGTTGATAATTGAATAGTGAACATCTATATACTGATTTGTCAGTAATCATTTTAGTGGTTTCAGGTTTGTATCAGTTTCCTCCGGAAAGGATGATCAATGCCAAACCTGATATAAAAAGAAGAAACATCAAAAAGAGAAGCAGATTAACACTTCGTCCCCCTCCTTTAAATTCCTTCCATATAAAAACGCCCCAGAGTGCAGCCACCATCGTTGCTCCCTGGCCAAGACCGTAAGATATAGCTGCTCCTGCTTTGCCGGCTGCCATAAAACTCAACACAGTACCAAGGCCCCATATCAAACCACCCGCAATACCAACGAGGTGTGTAGGAAAACCACCTTTGAAATACTGACTATACGTCACCGGCACACCAATAAAGGGTTTCCTCATTATAAACGTATTAAACACAAAATTGCTGGCTAGCATCCCTAATGTAAAAATAAAAAAGGCTGAATAAGGCGTTGCCATGCCCGGTGTAGGCGATTCGAAGTTGTTGACATCCATTGCTGCTGCAACAAACCGATAGAAAAAAGACATAAGGATACCAGCAACAACTGCAAGCCAGATTCCTTTAGAAGAAGAAGCTTTATCCGCGTTTTTCATTTTGCCGGAGGCAATACCATTGAAAATAATTGCAATCATAATAAGCGCGACCCCTGCGAATAAGATCATCGGATCCCCTTTCGGTGAACTCATATAATTGATAATCACTCCAAGTACCAAGGCGAGACCCACACCTAATGGAAAGGCCACCGCCATACCAGCAATCGAAATGGAAGCAGAAAGCAATATGTTCGATGCATTAAAAATGATACCTCCCAACACTGCACTCCAGATGTTTGCAGCACTCACCTGGCCCAGATCAATGATAAAGCTTCTTCCCTGATCACCTGTGCTCCCCAAGGTCAGACCCACAATCAATCCAAGCAATACGACTCCAATCACATAGTCCCAATAAAAGAGCTCATACCGCCAGTTCTTTGCGGCAAGCTTTAATGTATTTCCCCACGAACCCCAGCACAGCATGGTGACAATCGTGAAGACCACCGCAAGAGAATAACTTTCAATTATATACATAGTCAGGTATTTAGTTGGTATGTTTTATCTATGGATTTTTTCGCTTGTAAACTGGAATGCTTCCGACAAACGGCTATTGGATATCTGAAGTTCCCGCCCTCCTTCGGCAACTCGGTACTCATGGTATATGTCTTCGTCTCTTAACAGCATATGAGCCGTACCATTGGATTGGTAGTTCATATCCGTATCTGATATACTGATCAGTAGCCACGTCCGCTTCATGGCGGCCTTGTTGGAAGCAATCACTTCTTTAAGCATTTCAATGTCGATATGTGATTCAAAGAGGACACATGAGGTAAAGGTCTCCGGTTGCAGGGCATTTTGTAAAGCAAACACCCCACCCTCTTCAAAACCAAATATCGCACGAAACCTATATCCATTGCGTGCGTTATAGTTCGATTCCACTTCCGGAATAACGGTATCCATCAACGATACTTCACTTTCATTTAAGAAGAC
>JBBRDL010000052.1:0-23494 GCA_038203965.1 Chitinophagales bacterium
GTCGAACTCAAGCGTACCGTCAAATTTGGCTATCATTTGAGATTCGGTAGCGATTGACGAAGCCGTACCACCCACGTGGAATGTACGAAGTGTAAGCTGTGTACCAGGCTCACCTATACTCTGTGCAGAAATAATACCTACAGCATCTCCCATCTCAGCGATACGCCCGGTGGCAAGATTTTTTCCGTAGCATTTCGCACAGGTACCTCGCTTACTTTCGCAAGTAAGCACTGAACGAATCGTTACCCTTTCAATACCGATCACTTCAATACGCTCTGCAATTGTTTCGGTGATATACTCTCCTGCACCAACGATCAACTCGTCCGTGACAGGATGTAAAATGTCATATAGTGAATACCTTCCCTGTGTCCTGGAAGCAAGACTTTCAATAATTTTTTCATTGTCCTTTAACGCAGACGTTTCGATTCCACGAAGTGTCTCGCAGTCCTCTTCCATCACGACCACATCCTGCGCTACATCCACGAGACGACGTGTCAGGTAACCAGCATCGGCTGTCTTGAGCGCTGTATCCGCAAGACCCTTACGAGCACCGTGCGTAGAGATAAAGTATTCCTGTACACTCAATCCATCAAGGAAGTTTGAAAGAATCGGGTTTTCAATAACCGCTCTACCTGTATCACCTGATTTTCTTGGCTTCGCCATCAACCCTCTCAATCCGCAAAGCTGCTTGATCTGGTTTTTAGAACCTCTCGCACCGGAATCCAGCATCATAAATACGGAGTTGAATCCCTGATCATGCTGAGACAGTTCTTTCATCAGACTTTCCGTGATCTTATTATCAGCGTATGTCCATTTATCAATTGTCTGATTGTAACGCTCATTCTCCGTGATGAGACCCATGTTGTAGTTGGCGAATACTTCGTCAACATCATCCTGGGCTGCTTTTAAGGTCTCCTCTTTGATAGAAGGTGTAATCAGGTCACCAAGCTTGAATGACAAACCTGCTCTGAACGCCCAGCTAAAACCAAGATCCTTGATATCATCAAGAAATTGCGCTGTCCTTGGGAAGTTTGTTCTGGTAAGAATGTCACCAATAACTTTCCTGAGGTTCTTCTTGGTCAATAGGATATTGATATACGGCACAGAGCTCGGTACAACCTCATTGAAGAGTACCTTGCCTGTTGTCGTTTCAATTAATTTCTGAACTATTTCCCCAGATTCATCAAGAACTGGTGTACGTACTTTAATGATAGCATGCAGATCTAATCTGCCTTCATTATGCGCGATGACTACCTCTTCTGAACTATAGAAGGTTTTGCCTTCACCCATTACTTTTGTTCCGTTTTCAGACCTACGCTCTTTTGTCAGGTAGTATAGACCAAGCACCATGTCCTGTGAAGGTAATGTTACTGGAGATCCGTCCTGAGGGTTAAGCATATTGTGTGATGCAAGCATCAACAATTGTGCTTCAAGAATTGCAGCCTGACCAAGTGGCACGTGTACCGCCATCTGGTCACCGTCAAAGTCAGCGTTGAAGGCTGTACAAACGAGTGGGTGCAACTGTATCGCTTTTCCTTCTACCAATTGTGGCTGGAATGCCTGTATAGAAAGTCTGTGCAGTGTTGGAGCCCGGTTTAATAATACAGGATGTCCCTTCAATATATTCTCAAGGATATCCCAAATAACAGGCTCTTTACGATCTACTAATTTCTTGGCAGACTTAACTGTTTTTACAATACCTCTTTCAATCAGTTTTCTGATAATAAACGGCTTGAACAACTCCGCAGCCATGCCTTTTGGAAGGCCACATTCGTGTAGCTTTAATGTAGGACCTACAACGATTACAGAACGACCACTGTAGTCAACACGTTTACCAAGAAGGTTTTGACGGAAACGACCTTGCTTTCCTTTGAGGATATCACTCAAAGATTTGAGTGCACGTCCGCCCTCTGCTTTAACAGCATTGGATTTACGGGAGTTATCAAACAAGGAGTCAACAGCTTCCTGCAACATCCTCTTCTCATTGCGAAGGATGACTTCAGGTGCTTTGATTTCCAAAAGTCTTTTCAGACGATTGTTACGAATGATTACCCTTCTGTAAAGGTCATTCAAATCTGAACTTGCAAAACGTCCTCCATCAAGAGGAACGAGTGGGCGAAGTTCTGGTGGAATGACAGGTAAGTATTTAATCACCATCCACTCAGGACGGTTTTCCGTATGCATATTTCCTTCACGGATCGCTTCGACAACACGCAATCTCTTTAACGCTTCTGACTTTCTTTGTTGAGAGGTTTCAGTAGCTGATTGGTGACGGAGATTATCCGAAAGTTTTTTAAGATCTATGTTAGCGAGCAGATCAAACACTGCTTCAGCGCCCATCTTGGCGATAAACTTATTTGGATCTGCATCATCAAGCATTTGATTGCCTTCAGGAAGGGTATCCAGCACATCGAAGTATTCTTCTTCTGTGAGGAGATCCATCATGTCCACACCATCTTCTGACTTCACCCCGGCTTTGATAACCACATACCTTTCATAGTAAATGATCGATTCGAGGTTTTTAGAAGATAAGCCAAGGATGTAACCGATTTTGTTGGGTAGTGATTTGAAAAACCAGATATGAACTACAGGCACCACCAACTTAATGTGGCCCATACGCTCACGCCTAACTTTTTTCTCTGTTACCTCTACCCCACACCGATCGCAGACAATACCCTTATAACGGATACGCTTGTACTTACCGCAATAACATTCGAAATCTTTGACAGGACCAAAAATCCGCTCACAAAACAATCCGTCACGCTCAGGTTTGTATGAACGATAGTTGATCGTTTCCGGCTTCAGCACTTCCCCATATGAACGCTCCAGGATATCATCCGGAGAGGACAGGCTCAGTGAGATACTGCGGAAAAATTGCTTCTGTTTGACGTGCTTCTTTTTAAGAGACATAGTCTATAGCTGTATTAAGAATAGAATTAAAATCAATCAAATTTTACATCGAGTGCCAGGCCGCGAAGCTCATGCACCAATACATTGAAACTCTCAGGGATATGAGGTTCCGGCATATTATCGCCCTTGACAATGGCTTCATATGCTTTAGCTCTACCGATGATGTCATCCGATTTAACCGTAAGGAGTTCCTGGAGTATGTTAGATGCGCCATACGCTTCAAGCGCCCAAACTTCCATCTCACCAAATCGCTGTCCACCAAACTGAGCTTTACCTCCAAGTGGCTGCTGTGTAATCAATGAGTATGGTCCGATTGACCTGGCGTGCATCTTATCATCCACCATGTGTGATAATTTGAGCATGTAGATAACACCTACGGTTGCTTTCTGGTGGAAACGATCTCCGGTATTGCCATCAAAGAGGAAAGTCTGCCCTAACTCGGGCAATCCTGCTTCAATGATCTGTCCTTGTATTTCGTCTAAGGCGGCACCATCAAAGATCGGTGTTGCGTACTTCACACCAAGTCTCTCTCCAGCCCATCCAAGAACGGTTTCGAAGATCTGACCTAGGTTCATACGGGAAGGTACACCTAGTGGATTAAGAACAATATCAACAGGTGTCCCGTCTTCAAGGAAAGGCATGTCTTCCTGCCGAACAATCTTGGAAACAATACCCTTGTTACCATGACGTCCTGCAATCTTATCTCCCACTTTCAATTTACGCTTACGGGCGAGATACACTTTCGCTAGTTTCAATACACCTGGTGGTAATTCATCACCGATGCTGATATTGAAACTTTCACGCTTATATCTTCCGATCTCTTCATTCACCTTGATGCTGTAGTTATGAAGCAATCTTGAGATCAATCCATCCGTGTGTTTATCTCCTGTCCAGCCTGTGTAATCAATCTGGTTGAAATCAATCGTCTTGAGCACTTTTGGTGTAAACTTATTACCCTTGTTGATAACAATCTCCCCGTAAATGGATTTAACGCCATTCGAGTTTTGTCCTTTAATCAACACAGACAATTTATCAATCAAAAGTGTCTTGAGCTCATTGATCGCAACAGCGTGTTTATCATCCAGCTGATCAATCAGTTTCTTCTCCTGTGCCTTTTGGAATTTATCCTTTTTGGCCCTGGCGAAAAGTTGTTTGTCAATTACTACACCATCTGTTGATGGAGGAGCTGTGAACGATGCATCCTTCACATCACCCGCTTTATCACCAAAGATCGCTCTGAGGAGTTTTTCTTCAGGTGTTGGATCCGTTTCACCTTTAGGTGTGATCTTACCTATGAGGATATCACCTTCTTTCACGCCAGCACCTACACGGATGATACCGTTTTCGTCAAGGTCCTTTGTAGCCTCTTCGCTGACATTTGGAATATCGTTGGTCAGTTCTTCTTCACCAAGTTTTGTATCACGAACTTCGAGTTCAAAACTTTCGATATGAACAGACGTAAAGATGTCTTCCTTAACGATTCTCTCTGAAACCACAATAGCGTCCTCAAAGTTGTAACCCTTCCATGGCATGAAAGCCACTTTGAGGTTTTGACCTAGCGCTAACTCGCCTTTCTCCGTTGCGTAACCATCGCAAAGGATTGTACCCTCTTTTACCCTATCACCTTTCTTAACGATTGGTTTGAGGTTGATACAAGTACCTTGGTTGGTGCGCTGGAACTTAGTGAGGTAATATGTTTTCAGGTCATCTTCAAAGCTGACCAACTGATCTTCTTCAGAGCGGTCATATTTGATCGTAATCTTTGTTGCATCTACATACTGCACGGCACCCGGACCTTCTGCATTGATCAGCATACGGCTGTCAAGCGCTACTTTCGCTTCAAGACCTGTTCCCACAATTGGCGAAGCCGGCTTGATCAAAGGCACTGCCTGACGTTGCATGTTTGATCCCATCAAAGCACGGTTGGCATCATCATTTTCAAGGAATGGAATAAGCGAAGCAGAAACCCCAACAATTTGATTTGGTGCAACGTCCATGTATTCAATTTCTTCCGGGCCCAACATTGGGAAATCACCATGCTCCCGTGACTTGATCCTGTCCGTCATAAAGAGGCCGGTCTTGTCAATAGGTGTATTAGCCTGTGCAATTTTCAAATAATCTTCTCCTTCGGCTGTCAGGTATTCAGCATTTCCTTTTAGGACTACTTTGCCATCAGCCACTCTTCTGTATGGTGTTTCAAGGAATCCCATTTTATTGATCTTGGCATGAACGCAAAGCGTAGAGATCAGACCGATATTAGGTCCTTCCGGAGTCTCAATAGTACAGAGACGGCCATAATGTGAATAGTGAACATCTCGTACCTCAAATCCCGCACGCTCTCTTGAGAGACCACCTGGACCGAGAGCAGAAATCCTGCGCTTGTGCGTGATTTCAGACAATGGATTCGTTTGATCCAGGAATTGTGACAATTGGCTTGTACCAAAGAATGAGTTGATCACTGAAGAAAGTGTACGCGCGTTGATCAGGTCAATCGGAGTAAATACCTCATTGTCCCGAACATTCATACGCTCACGTATGGTCCTTGCCATTCTTGCAAGCCCTACACCAAACTGTGCATACAATTGTTCACCTACAGTTCTTACCCGTCTGTTAGACAAGTGATCAATATCATCAAGCTCTGCCTTTTGATTGGTAAGGCTTACAAGGTATTTGACGATAGAGATGATATCTTCTTTTGTCAATACCAGCGTTTCCTTATCGATATTGATATCAAGCTTCCTGTTGATCTTATAGCGACCTACATCACCAAGATTATAACGTTTGTCGGAGAAGAACAACTTGTCGATAATACCTCTTGCTGTTTCTTCATCCGGAGGATCTGATCCCCTGAGCTGTCGGTATATATATTGCACCGCTTCCATTTCGGAGCTGGTGGGGTCTTTCTGAAGTGTATTATAGATGATGGAATAATCCTCACCTATGTCTTCGCGCTGAAGAATGATCGTAGATTCATTTGCTTCGAGAATCATATCGATGTGATCTTCATCGATGATGACATCACGCTCTAGTATAATCTCGTTACGTTCGATAGTCACTACTTCTGCTGTATCCTCGTCCACAAAATCCTCTGTCCACTTGCGGAGAATACGGGCAGCTAATTTTCTGCCGATAGCCTTTTTGAGAGAGGCTTTATTCACTTTGACCTCTTCAGCCAATTCGAATAAGCTCAGGATTTCACGGTCAGAGTCAAATCCGATCGCTCTCAATAAAGTTGTAACCGGAAATTTTTTCTTTCTGTCGATGTAGGCATACATGACATTGTTGATATCCGTAGCAAACTCCATCCATGCTCCCTTAAACGGAATGACACGGGCGGAATAAATTTTGGTACCATTTGGGTGGTAGGACTGGCTGAAGAAAACACCAGGTGACCTGTGAAGCTGAGAAACGATAACGCGTTCAGCCCCATTGATCACAAAGGTTCCCTTTGGCGTCATGTATGGTATGTTGCCAAGGAAAACATCCTGAACGATCGTTTCAAAGTCGATATGTTCTTCATCGTTACAGGAAAGTCTCAGTTTGGCTTTGAGTGGTACACTGTAGGTCAATCCCCGGTGCATACATTCTTCAATCTTGTACCTTGGAGGATCGATGTAGTAATCGAGAAACTCCAAAACAAAAATGCTTCTGGCATCCGAAATCGGAAAATTCTCCTGAAACACTTTATAGAGTCCTTCACTGTTCCTGTTTTCAGGAGTCGTTTCCAGTTGGAAGAACTCCTGGAATGATTTCAATTGGATCTCCAGGAAGTCCGGGTATTGGGTATTGAGATCAATTTTTCCAAAATTGATCCTGTCTTTTGTGTGGGATTTAACAATTGCGTTACCGGCCATGGATGGTTACGATTTAGGATGAAAACTCTCTTGAGCCAAAATCATGCTGACATAAATAGCTGAGCCGGAAGATGGAATACACCTTCCGGCCGAGCCTTGTATGAATACAATGGAATATCTCAAAGATGCACCTTTATTTATGGTGATATCGGTTTAAGATTAGTAAATATGGGTTTCCCCCTTCGACTCGCTTATTTAAGCTCCACTTCCGCTCCGGCAGCTTCGAGGGCTGATTTTACAGAATTGGCTTCGTCTTTAGGAGCACCTTGCTTCAGCATTGCAGGAGCGCCGTCTACCAGGTCTTTCGCTTCTTTGAGCCCAAGTCCTAATAAAGTCTTCACTTCCTTCACTACCTGAAGTTTGTTGCCACCTGCATTCTTCAAAAAGATATCGAACTCTGTCTTTTCTACCGGAGCTGCTGCTGCACCACCTCCTGCACTAGGAGCGGCCATTGCAACTGCTGCTGCAGCTGGTTCAATACCGTAATCAGATTTTAGAATGCTGGCGAGTTCAGTAACCTCTTTCACTGTAAGGTTTACTAACTGCTCGGCTAATGATTTAACGTCTGCCATGTTTTTGTTTTTTTTAAGTAATTGTCAAAATTGGATTAATATGGTTGAAAACTTGGAAGCCTTAGGATGCACGCTCTTCCAGTGTCTTGACCAATCCTGCGATCGTGCTGCCGCCTGATTTGAGGGCAGAGATAACGTTCTTGGCTGGAGACTGAAGTAGCATGATAATGTCACCAACGAGTTCTTCTTTGGATTTGAGCGCAATGAGTGTTTCCAGATTCTCATCACCAAAGAAAACATCACTGTCGATGTAAGCTGCTTTCAATACAGGCTTCGTACCATCCTTGCGAAACTCTTTGATAAGTTTTGCAGGCGCACTAGCTGTATCAGTCAGCATGATAGCTGTCGGCCCTTCAAGGGCTGCATACACAGGGGAAAATCCACGCTCGTCGCCTAAACTCTCCATGGCTTTGCGAGCCAAAGTGTTTTTAACAACAGTCATTTCGATTCCCTGCTGAAAACACATTCGCCTGAGTTTGTTGACTTGGGCGACAGTCATCGAAGATGCATCGGTAAAATATATAAAGGAACTGTTGTCGAATTTCTCGCGCAATTCCTGAATGACCTGATTTTTTTCTTGTTTGTTCATCGTGCTATGGTTTTAGATGATCTGCTCGTGCTTATTGACGATTTGAATTAAACAACTTTGGGATCTACATTAATACCCGGACTCATCGTCGATGCTACGGAGATCGTTCTCATATAGGTGCCTTTAGCACTGCTGGGTTTAAGTCTTTGTATCGTATGAAGGAGTTCGAGCGCATTCTCCTGCAGTTTTTCCGCAGAAAAAGAAACCCTTCCTACCGGAGAGTGAATGATTCCAAATTTGTCAACTCTGAATGCGATTTTACCTGCTTTCACTTCCTGCACTGCACCTGCGATATCCATAGTAACTGTACCGGATTTTGGGTTAGGCATTAATCCCCTTGGACCGAGGATTCTACCTACTTTACCCACCTGAGCCATTACGGATGGCATAGCTACGATTACATCTATTCCAGTCCAGCCATCCTGTATTTTGGTGATATATTCATCAAGTCCTGCAAAGTCAGCGCCAGCATCTAGTGCTTCCTGCACTTTGTCAGGAGTACACAATACAAGTACTTTTTTCGTTTTACCAGTTCCGTGAGGAAGGCTTACCGTACCCCGGATAGCCTGATCGGCCTTTCTCGGATCCACACCCAGACGAATGTGAAGATCAACTGAAGAGTCAAATTTGGTCAGATTGACTTCCTTGACTAGCTTCATGGCCTCTGTGAGGTCATAAAGTTTATCGCTATCTACCTTCTTGGAAGCGATAGCCATTTTTTTGCTAAGCTTAGCCATTCAAAATTTGTTTAAAGGTTTTGGCGCAACCCTATGCTTAGAGCAGAGTTACTCCCTTTTAATTAATTACTTCTTATAATAACACCTCCAACTTTCTGAAGGTGAATCTGATCTTTAGACTTTTGCAATGATACCCTCTGGTGGGGTACCTGTCACTGTCAATCCCATACTTCTTGCCGTTCCAGCGACCATACTGATGGCCGATTGAAGTGAGAAAGCATTGAGATCTGCCATTTTATCCTGGGCGATGACCGTTACCTGATCCCAACTGACGGAGCCTACTTTCTTACGGTTTGGCTCGGCTGAACCTGATTTTACTTTAGATGCTTCGAGCAACTGCACTGCTGCAGGTACTGTTTTGAGCTCAAACTCGAAGGATTTGTCCTTGTAGACAGTGATGATTACAGGTACCAGTTTGCCTGGGGTATCCTGAGTTCTCGCATTAAAGCGTTTGCAGAACTCCATAATGTTGACACCTTTGGAACCAAGCGCGGGACCTACAGGAGGTGCAGGATTGGCTGCACCACCTTTAACCTGTAATTTGATGAATGTTTCTATTTCCTTTGCCATAATTGACTTCAGATATTATTGTCTAATGAACTGATGATCAAGAAGTTTTCTCGACCTGCATAAAGTTAAGCTCTACTTCCGTTCCACGGCCGAAAATCTTAACGATTACTTTTAATTTTTTCTTTTCTTCATTTATCTCTTTGATGTCTCCAACGAAATCGTTGAAAGGTCCATCAATGATTTTAACCATTTCCCCTTCAATAAAGGGTTCCACCATAGATTCCGCCAGGCCTTGTGAGTCATCCACTTTTCCGAGCATCCGGTTAGCCTCACTTTCCTGCATAGGAATAGGTGATTGCCGGCCCAGAAAGTGGATTACATTCGGCATGTTGGCAATACCCTGAACAATATCCGAGGAAAATCGTTGTGGGTCGGCTTCAAGCAAAATATATCCAGGAAGAATATTTCGATCCAGGATCACCTTTTTCCCATTCCGGATTTTATACACTTTCTCTGAAGGCACGAGCACCTGGGTGACGACATCGTCCCAGCCTGCCCTTTTAATTTCCAGCTCGATACGCTCTTTTATCTTGCGTTCTTTACCGGAGATCACACGTAATGAATACCACTTTTTGCCTTCAGACATTTTGTGCTGAATTATAAATTATAAAGTAGCCCGGTCAACTGCTTGCTGAAGGCATCCATCAGGAGTACGATCAGGGCAATAATCAATGAACCCACCAAAACAACTCTTGTACTGCCCAACAGGTTAGCCCATGTAGGCCAGGTTACTTTGTTGACCAACTCGTTGTAACTCTCGATGAGATATAGTTTTATCTGTTCCATCGTTTTTTATTGCTTCTACTTAAATCCGCTCAATTTCATATCCAGCGGTCAACTTTTACTTTGGCAGGGAGGACAGGAATTGAACCCGCAGCCTACGGTTTTGGAGACCGCCGCTCTACCAATTGAGCTACCTCCCTAAATGCATTTATTTCCTGAACTGTCCGTTTTGGGTCTGTGCCGGGAAATAAACCGGATTATTTATTAAAAAAAATTCCGGCAGGAAATATTCCCTTTGGTCAGTTTCCTGCCGGATTGTTTAATCAGTATTCAGTTATTAACTGACTAGTCGAGGATTTCTGTCACCTGACCTGCACCTACAGTACGTCCACCTTCACGGATAGCGAAGCGAAGACCTTTTTCCATAGCGATTGTATTGATGAGGGTTACTTCGAGGGATACGTTGTCACCCGGCATAACCATTTCAACACCTTCTGGTAGTTTGCAATCTCCTGTAACGTCAGTTGTACGGAAGTAAAACTGTGGGCGATATCCGTTGAAAAACGGTGTATGACGGCCACCTTCATCTTTTCCAAGTACGTATACTTCGCATTTGAATTTCTTGTGTGGTTTTACTGAATCCGGCTTGCAGATAACCATTCCACGGTGGATCTGGTCTTTCTCAATACCTCTGAGCAGAAGACCGGCGTTATCACCTGCCTCTCCTCTGTCAAGGATCTTGCGAAACATCTCAACCCCGGTAACCGTTGATGTCAAAGGCTTCTCACCTTCTTTCATCATACCGATGATCTGAACTGTTTCACCTGTGTTGATCACACCACGCTCGATACGACCGGTTGCCACAGTACCACGACCTGTGATAGAGAATACATCCTCTACAGGCATAAGGAATGGTTTGTCAATCTCACGAACAGGATTTGGGATTTGTGTATCCACAGCATCCATTAGTTCTTTGATAGAAGCTACACCACCAGCTTCGCCTTCTAGGGCTTTAAGTGCTGATCCCTTGATGATAGCAGAGTTGTTGCCGTCAAAACCATATTGTTCCAGAAGTTCACGAACTTCCATTTCAACAAGCTCGAGCATTTCTGCATCATCTACGAGGTCTACTTTATTCATAAAGACCACAATTTTGGGTACACCTACCTGACGGGCAAGCAGGATGTGCTCACGAGTCTGAGGCATAGGTCCGTCAGTAGCGGCTACCACCAGGATAGCTCCATCCATCTGAGCAGCACCGGTAACCATGTTTTTTACATAGTCAGCGTGGCCCGGACAATCCACGTGTGCATAATGACGGGCTACCGTCTCATACTCTACGTGAGCTGTATTAATCGTGATACCTCTTTCTTTTTCTTCCGGAGCAGCATCAATAGAATCATAGGATGCTTTTTTAGCCAATCCCATATCCGCTAGTACTGAGGTAATCGCCGCTGTGAGGGTCGTCTTCCCGTGATCTACGTGACCAATAGTACCGATGTTTACGTGAGGCTTGGTCCGCTGAAAGGTTTCTTTTGCCATTGATGTTGTTTTTAAAAGATATTAATGAACGAAATACTGATTTCTAAATTGCTATTGTTGACTATGTTGATAAGCGTCTGAGCCAATGAAGGGAATTGAACCCTTGACCCCTTCCTTACCATGGAAGTGCTCTACCTCTGAGCTACATCGGCTGGTACCACGACCTTTGTCGCAGTGATAAGAGAGCGGGCGAAGAGACTCGAACCCTCGACCCTCAGCTTGGAAGGCTGATGCTCTACCAACTGAGCTACGCCCGCATACTTCCTTCTGATGTGGCACTATTTATGAAATACCACTTCAATATTGACTTCACACTACTTCTACCCAAGCACCCATAAAAGAGTTATTGTGGGGGTGATAGGACTCGAACCTATTCAGTCAGAGACACCAGATTTACAGTCTGGCCCGGCTCTCCAACTCCGGCGCACCCCCTCACAATTTTGCGTTCGTTTCCCTGTCCGATAACGGTTGAGCCAGTAGAGGGACTCGAACCCCCGACCAGCTGATTACAAATCAGCTGCTCTACCAACTGAGCTACACTGGCTTATGAAAAAAGTCTTGTAGCTCTCCCGGTGATTCCCCCAAAGAGCTTACCTGATCTTTCAGCGTCAACGATTAAATGAACCCTAAAATCAAACAGGGCGTAGCGAAAGTCACATTCACCATTCAAAATGGATATTCTATTCTTTTTGATTTTGAGGCAGATAACCTGTGTTATCTGCCTGTATATCAATGAATTATATATACTTTTCCAGGGCTTTCCCCGAAAGCGAATGCAAAGATATAACTATTCTAAGATTTTAATAGGGTTGAACGCCAATAATTTTCTACATCTGCGAACTCTTAGCCGTATGCCCTTTGTCCTGAACCTTTTCTTTATGCTTGTTTAACTGTCTTTTCATATTGTCCACGGCCGCATCAGTGGCCGCTTCAAAAGTTTTACTCATTTCTGTGGCTACCAATATATCGCCAGGCACCATCAATTTCAATTCCACTATTTTATCCCTGACCTGGCCAGAATTTTCCAGCTTTAAAAAAATCTGGGCATCTGTTATTCTGTCGAAGAACTGACCGAGTTTAGCTGTTTTTTTATCAATATAATCAACTAGCTTCTGGTCTGCATTAAAATGAACTGCTGTTAACTGAATCTTCATGTTTTGAATTTTTATATGCTAAGTAGTTTAATTTAATTCGATTTATCTCCTTTGGATATTTTCCCGGAAGATGGATGTGCCTGTTGGTATACCTCTTTGATCCTGGCTATTGAATTGTGTGTATATACCTGAGTTGCTGCCAGGCTTGCATGGCCAAGGATCTCCTTTACGGCATTTAACTCAGCTCCATGATCCATCAAATGGGTGGCCATGCTATGCCGCAATACATGGGGGCTTTTCTTTTCTGCTGTTGTCACTGTACCTAACATCTCTACCACTCTATTGTAAACGAACTTAGGGTAACATGGTTTGCCTGAATCTGTTAAAATAACGTTGAGGACATCAGCTTCCGATATCTCTGTTATTTTTAATTTCAGTTGATACAGAAGCTTGAGCACTGATTTACTCACAGGAACCTGCCTGTACTTCCTCCCCTTACCTGATATACGTAGAATCCCTCGGGATTGATCCACATCAGCCCATTGCAGACCGATCAGCTCGCTCCGGCGCAAACCCGACCCATAAAGGAGAGCTATAATAGCTTTATCTCTGAGGCTTTTGTATTGGACATCAACTTCATTTACAGTAAGCGTATCCCATAACCGCTGAATGGTCTTTTCCGGAATGGCTTTAGGTAATCTTTCCGGTATTTTTGGCAGGTTTACCTTTTGGAGTGGATTGTGACTGATCCATTCTTTCTTGCGCATCCATTTATACAAATGGGTTAGGGACGATAATTTCCTTCGTATTGAAATAGCCTGAGTTTTCTTTCCCAGTAACGAAACGACCCAGCTCCTTATATGCTGATGAGACACAGTCTTAAGATTTTCTTCTCCGTATTGGAGTTGTAAAAAACCGATAAACTGAGCTATGTCACTCAGATACCCTTCATAAGTATGCGCTGAATATCTTCTTTCGTATTGCAGGTAATCCCTAAATGCCGTCAACAATTCTGCTGTATTCAATCTCTAAACTTAAATGTGCTCTACTCGGTATCTATCCAGAAATGTACCAACTTTTTCAACCAAAGTCAAGTAAAAAATGCAAAACCAGTGAAAAGGCCCTCTAATTCAGACAAAAAAAAACCACCCGAAAACGGGTGGCATCTATTTCATTGACTTAAAATCAATTAATGCTCATCTTCAAGGAAACCTGTCCGACGATATCCTGCTATCTGATAGATAGTACCAGGATCATCTTCAAACTCAGCCTCAAAATAGATACTGTCGGTTACATTTCCTCCAGAGGAAATGGCTGCTCCAGGCAGGATCTTTCCATTCGCGATGGTAATGGTAATGTCATAATCAGGAACTAAACTGACTAGATCTGCACCTCCAAATGTTTTGGCATCCAGATTAAGTGGCGTCTTTACTTTATAGTTCCAGGTATGCCCATCATCGAAGATCATAAATTCAGTAGGCACATTGGCTGCTGTATTGGATGTGGTGATCAGTTGATAACCTAGTCCATAAACGTCCTCTCCGGCAATTGTAAAAGTGGTAAACCACTCACCCGCAACTGCCTGTGTTGCGGTACCTCCTACATCCGGATCATCGCCCAGATCACAAGACATCAACCCAACCGATAGGAATGCAAATAATATCAATAATTTATTTTTCATGTGTCAATTAGTTTAATGATGAATTAAAGGGCCACTTGAGTTAATGTAGCTGTAAACGTAAACCCAGCATCCCAAGAAGAAGTAAACACAATCGTTTTTGTAGCTGCATCAACAGTCATAGAGGTAAGTTCGATCAGCCCACCAAAAGTACGAACTCCTACTGGCGGACCAAAGCTGAATGAATTAGATGGTATATCAATAGCAGTAACGATTGCACCTGGAGAACTATAGGCGGGGCCCAAGGCTCTTCCAAACTGATACCAACCTCCGTCTGCATTCGATATTTCATATTGGTCACTCGTTCCTTCCACCTTGCGGATCAATATGTACTTCATATCAAAATACCTTGGTGTCGGGCTGTTTCTTGCCACTGTAGATGTATAAAGGCCTTCAATACTATTCACCAAATCTCCTGTACAGGCTACCCAAAATTGACGAACAACTTCTCCTGCGAAACCATCCTGATTAACAGCAGATGACGTTTCGGTATACATGTCAGCCTTCGTAATATCCACAGCTGGTACCGGACCAGACAGTCCTACCACGCTAGTAGTGACAGTTAATACCTCCCCTGATTCTGTAGCCGTAATAGGTGGGATTTGAAAATCTGAACTACATGGTATTAACGCCAAATTACCGCCTTCATAGGCAAAAGTTGGAAAATAGGTTATCCTGGAAATATTGGAAACTTCGGGCTCATTGTTGCAACTTGATACTGTCAGCAATGCTCCGAAGAGAAAGAAGAATTTGATTAAACTGATTATATTTTTCATAGTATATATGTTTTAGTATGATTATAGTGCCCACCAAACAGGGACGGTCAATGATACTTCAGCCGGAATATTCTGATTGGTGTTTCGTTCTATTTCTGGCCAAATAAGACGCTTTGGAAATACGCCTGCTGCAGTTTTTCCACCAACAGACCAGGTGAACGTACCAGGAATATAATCTAGTGGTGGATTAATCGGATCAATGATGGATGGATTAGCAATAGCCGGAACACCTGTACGCAGCTGATCCCAGAATGCCTCATAACCTCTATACACTAATGAAGCCCATTTCTGTGTAATGATGGCTTTGATGTTCTCATCTAGAGAACCATTTGGATATTCATAAACTCCGCCTGCAGCAACCAATGCTGAACAATCAGTACCTACACGAGCACAAGCTGCAATGGTTCCAAAATCGTAGTACGCTTTTGCTTCCCCTGCACTACCATAACGGGCATGTGCTTCAGCAAGCATAAACATCACTTCGTCAGCCGAGAAAAAATAAACAGGCTGAGTCGCAAATAAATTAGCAACATCTGGTGCTTGTTCCGGCACTACTGTAGAAGGTGCATCAAACCACCCCTGCCATAATCCAAAATGACCTCCTGTACCAGCTGTAAAATAAGCATCAAGCCTTGGATCGTCATTTTCCTGCAACCATGAAACAAGTGTACGACTAGCACGTAAATTTGTTTTTACGTTAAGTTGTCTTACGTTAGACTCATAGAGCGGATTACTCTTATCCGGCAAATCAGTAAACACATCGACCTTAGCATCCTGATTTAGGAAATTACCAGCATTCAGGAGCGCTGAAATAGCGGTTCCTGCAGCGGCATTATTCACCTTTGTCTGACGCAACCACAATTTCAATTTCAGTGTGTTGGCAAATTGTGTCCATGCGGCAACCTGATCTGCTTCAGAAAGTGAGCCAAACACAAAATCTGACGAAATCTGACTCACACCATCTCCGGCGAAATCCTGAGCCAAAGCGGCATCAAGGCGTGCTATGAGGTCAGCATAAATAACCTCTCCATTCTGAAACAGAGGTGCAATATTGCCACTTTCTCCGTTCAAAGATTCACTGTATGGTATCATATCATACCAGTCTGCTAGTATTTGATACGTAAATGCGGAAAGACTAACTGCCTGAAGGTTTAGATTCCAGTTGCCGGTAGCAACTGCCTCTGCTTCAATTTTCTTCAGGTCAATAAGTGCTCCGGCATAGAGTTCCTGCCAAGCTGTCTGATAATCGAGTCTGGTCAGATCATATCGATCTTCATCTCTGTACTGACTGGCTACATGACTTTGCGTCCAGTGTTGAGCCCATAGACCACCTACCACGCCATAATCGGCACTAAGTGTGGTCGCTATAGTTATCTGGGCCGCCGGCAGTGTTAATATTGCAGGTACACTGCTTGGGTTATTCGGATCATCATTGACATCAAGATAATCGTCACAACTGACCACACTCATAACGAGCAATAAGCCAAATAACGATGCAAATATATTTTTCATATTTCTTGTTTTTAGAATTAGAAGCTAAGTTTTAATGCAAGACCATACGTTGCTGAAGTAGGCAATCCACCAAACTCACCAAGTTGTCCAGAAAGTCCAGTTCCGAATGTTGATCCTTCAGGATCCACGAAATTGTTTTCTTCAGGTGTCCATAAGGCCAGGTTGCGACCGAAAGCGGTAATACTTGCATTGCTAACCTTTGCCTTGTTGCTGATCGATGACGGAATATTATAGGTCAGCGACACATTCCTCAACTTAAAGTAACTGCGGTCAATTACGTGATTTTCTTCAGCTGCCAGGATAGACCCCCAGTAGGTAAAGATATCAGCTCGGGAAACTGCGTTTATATTTTCGCTGTATGTTCCATCACCATTATCCGTAACAGAACCTGGCACGATAAATGGCTCACGGTCATTGTAAGCTGTATTCCATGCATTACCAACGAAATAGTTTAACCGCGCAGTATATGAGAACATCACTCCACCACTGCGATAATCACCATTGGCACTCATCGAAAATGCTCCAACATTGAGTGTAGTTCCTAAACCTAGCATGTAATCTGTATTGATAGAACCAAGATAGTGTTGGTCAGGATCTGAAACAGGCAATCCATTTGCATCCACTACCGGGCGACCATCATCGGTATAAAGTGCTCCTGCAGAATAGACAGCTCCAAGTGGTTTTCCAACTTCAGCAACAAGGTTTACACTATACGCATTGTTCAGGATGAGACGTGTAGCGTCTGTATCTCCAAGAGAGTTAACATTATTATCATTCTGGGTGTACACCACATTCAATTCCCATGACCAGTTACGGCCTTGTAATGGAACCATGTTGACGCCCAATTCGATACCTTTATTTTCAACTTCTCCAAGGTTTGTTACCTGGCGGGTGTACCCTGTAGAAGGAGGTAATGCTACGTCAATAATCTGATCAGATGTAATCCTATCATACCATGAGAAGTCGAATCCGAGTCTGTTGTTAAAAAAACGTGCGTCAAAACCAAATTCCAACTCACTTGTAAGCTCTGCCTGCAATTCAGGATTTCCGAGACGGTTTCCAGTCTCAAATCCATTCTGACCGGCAATTGGGAATAGAATATTTGCAAAAGCAGCAGTAGCTCCTCCTGCTACGAAAACAGGATTGATCAGATATGGTCCTGTGTCATTTCCTGCCAGAGCATAACCAGCTCTAACTTTCAGGAAAGACAAGAACGAACTAGCCGGAATCAATTTCTCCGTCAGAATAGCTGAAACAGAAGCTGATGGATAGAAGAAGCTGTTGTTTGCCAAAGGAAGTGTAGATGACCAGTCATTTCGTGCAGTCAAAGTCAGGTACAACCAGTCATTAAACCCAAGTGTAGCAGATCCGTAAACCCCAACACTGCGATCCAACCTGATTGCATTATTAGATGTAGGTGGATTGGATGAGTTTGAAAGGTTATAAAATTCTGGTATAGTAAGGTCTGTAATAAAGGTTGAAAGGAATTTGAGTGAACGTTGGTTAACGTTCAAACCGCCTATAAGGTCAAGAGAAACAGCTGAGGCTCCTCCACCGGTATAATACCGACCAAAAACGTTGAAATCAAGTTGTTCATTATTCGTTTGTGATTCTGTGATCCTACCTACCACATCATTTGCGGATGAGTTTGGTGATCCCGGAGTTATTCTGATTGGGTTACCCCAGTCAAGGAGGTTAGCAGAACTGAAATCAGTTCCCAATCTTGCTGTTACGCCAAACTTTTCTGTAAACTGGTAACTGGCCCACGCAGTTGGGAGGAATCTGTTTTCATTGTAATCATTTCCTGCTCTGTCCAAAACGAGATATGGATTTGACGCATACGGGGTATAGAAATTATCCGCATTATAAAATTTGTTGTTAAAATCAGCATAATCTACAATGGCATGATCTCTTGGGATCTGCATGATTTCCTGTGCAAGTGTAGCACCTGCACCTGCATCATCACCTTGACCGGTAGCGAGTACCTGAGCTTTCTTGTTAATATATTCCATAGAAGCACCGATCGTAAGCTTCTTAGCTGTGAATTCAGTTCTGACTGAAAAATTGTTACGATTATAGGTGTCTTTATCACCTGGCACGACACCATTCTCCTGCGTATTTCCATAGGAAACCCTGAAGGTCAGGTTCTCTGTTCCTCCAGATAAAGTCAGACTATTCGTAAGGGCTGTCCCTGGATCGTAAAAATCACGTAGGTTGTTTTCAACTAATGAAAAAGGTTTGATCAACCTTGAATTGTCAACGGTGTTACCCCAAAGGCGATCCTTATCGTCAAACTTAGGCCCCCAGCTACCGTTCTCATTAGAAGCCCAAAGACCTGACCATCCCTGACCATAGGTATTCTGTTGGTGCTGAAGACGGTTAACGGTTGATCCTGCGAAAGAACCTGCGTAATCAACCCTTAGTTTCTGGTTTTTCTTACCTGATTTTGTTGTGATCAGGATGACACCTGATCCACCACGTTTGCCATAAATAGCTGTAGCTGAAGCCCCTTTCAAAACCGTAATGCTTTCGATATCGTTTGGATTGATATCATTCGCCTGGTTCCCAAAATCCTGAGATCTGTTAAAATCATCATCAGGATTTACCTGGGTAGTAGCGGATGTATTTGTTCTGTTATTGATAGGAATACCATCCACTACGATCAATGCGGTATTGTTACCTGTAACCGAACCATAACCACGAAGGTTAATTTCAGAGCTACCACCGGGTTGACCGCTGGAGTTGATGGTGAGTCCAGGTACCCGGCCCGCAAGCGCATCGAATGTCCTGTTGTTACTGGTTTCTGTGATTTCTTCAGAAGAAACTTCTGTGTAGCTGTAGCCCAGCGATTTAGCCTCCCGTTTGATACCCAAACCGGTGACTACTGCTGCTTCGAGTGTAACCCCTTCTGCCAAAACGGCATTGACCACACTTGTAGCTCCTAATGCTAATTCCTGGGATTCATACCCGGTATAACTGATAACTATTGAATTCTGCCCCTCCGGAACGCTTAACGCGTAACGCCCGTCGAAGTCAGTAACGGTACCGACACTGGTACCTTTGACCAATACGCTTGCCCCGATTAAGGGGGATCCGTCAGGACCTGTGACCGTACCGGTGATGGATCGTTGTGCGAAGGCTGAACCTAATGCACAAAAAACCATTACAAGGAGTAATGAAAGTCTTTTCATACTAATTCTGGTTTTGTTAAAGAAAAGTAATACAAACAAATGTCTTAAAATATTCTTATCCGTGGCTATCCGATCAAAAAAGATTTTAATCGAGCACTTTGGATAAGATATATTCTGGAACAGTAGAAAAACGCCGTCAATTATATGAATGCTGCCTGCTTATCTGAAACATTGTTTGGTTTGTCCCCATACCTTTCTTTAATCTATTGTAAATCAAGTGTTAAGAAATTAATAAAATTGCTCAAGCCCGCTTAAGACGATTCCTTACGAAAGTTATCGATTCTCACTCCTCAATTGATGTTGATACATACCGATGACATTGCTCAATCCATAATACAATGCATCGCATACAAGTGCATGACCAATAGACACTTCTGACAGATTTGGTATGCTTTGAGCGTAGTAACGCAAGTTATTCAGATTCAGGTCATGGCCTGCATTTACGGTCATATTCGCCTGGGACGCTGTCCTTGCAGCCTCAAGATGGGCAGCTATGGCAGCTTTTGGATCAGTCTTAAACATCGCAGCATAGGGCCCGGTATAAAATTCAACACAATCCGCCCCGACCATGGCCGCTCCCTCTACCATCTGAGGCGATGCCTCAACGAAAACGGAGGTTCTGATACCCTCATCCTTTAGCCTTGCTATGATTTCAGCCAAAAAAGTGCTTTCTGCCATGGTATCCCAGCCTTTATCAGATGTCAGCGCCAAGGGACTGTCCGGGACAAGCGTACACTGGTGAGGCTTATGATACAAGACTTGCTTCATGAAATCTTCTGTCGGATTGCCTTCTATATTGAGTTCAGTCTTTACTACACCCTTCAGGAGAGGTATATCGCTATACCGGATATGTCGCTGATCGGGTCGCGGGTGAATCGTGATCCCATCAGCGCCATACGCTTCACAATCTATGGCGACCTGAACTAAATCAGGAGCATTGCCATCACGGCTGTTGCGGATCAAAGCGATTTTATTAATATTTACACTGAGACGTATCCTGTCTGTCTGCATAACTGTGATATTTGGCCGAA
This sequence comes from Chitinophagales bacterium, assembly GCA_038203965.1. Taxonomy (GTDB): domain Bacteria; phylum Bacteroidota; class Bacteroidia; order Chitinophagales; family Saprospiraceae; genus Opimibacter. The sequence continues at coordinate 20,780 of JBBRDL010000052.1, forward strand.
GAAATGATCAAACTTTAAAGGAATACCTATTTTGCACAAAAGTATGGCATGACAAGTTACGATCATTTTATAAGGCTCATTGTTCTGATAGGATTTGTGCTTGCCGGGCTCATACTTACAACTCTTGTTTCTGCATTGATTATGCTCTTGGGCGGAATGACCCTGACCGAAATGATGGAAATGGGGCAAAGTGGTGTGATGGATTTTTCGCCAGGTATTACAAGGAGTTTACTTGCTACCCAACACCTCCTGACTTTTATTTTACCTGCATTAGCTTTTGGCCTTATATTTTATAGAGCAAAGTTTTTAAAGGGTCTTGATCTTGGCCAAAACCCCGGTTTGGGTCTGACCGCTCTAGGCATTATATTTCTGTTGGCCGCTTATCCCTTAGTGAACTTAAGTTTCCTGGTCAATGAAGCTATTCCCTTGCCTGATTGGGCCACGTCGTATGAGGATCAGGCAGAAGATACATTGAAGGCGATCCTGACAATGAATTCACCTCTTATTTTTATTATAAACCTGATCATTATCGCCATATTACCAGGTATCGGTGAGGAGTTGATTTTTAGGGGTATCTTTCAAAAACACGTAGGCCTTTTTTTGAAGAGCCCAATAGCTGCGATTTGGATTTCGGCCTTTATCTTCAGTGCGATACATCTGCAATTTGAAGGTTTTTTACCGAGGATGGCTTTGGGCGCGGTACTCGGATATTTGTACTATTGGTCAGGTAACTTATGGGTACCTATTATTGCCCATGCTTTTAATAATGGCATTCAGGTGGCGTTGATTTACTTTACAGGCATAGATGTTTCTACCTTTGATGACAAAAGCAGTGATCAATTACAATGGTGGATGATTCCATTGAGTATGATAGTGATGTACCTTATTTATACATCAATCCTTAAAAGCCGCACAGACAGTGAACCAAACTGAGCTATTCACGCGTAGCATCACCGGGCTGTTTATCGGAGCAACAACGCTCGGTGCCATAATCTACTCACCCTGGACTTATCTCGCGTGGCTTTGTGTGATCGTTGGCGTCGGCACATATGAATATCTTCGATTAACAAAAATACCCTTTGCATCATGGATTCTTTTTCTTTATCCAACTTTACTTGCTTTGGTGACAGCAGGCATTGGTCTTTTTTTTATACATGATCTGGATTCAATAGTGATCCTCTCGCTCATGCCAATTGGGGTAAGTATTCTTTTCCTGACTCAGTTGGTATCAATTAAAACTGTAAACGAACGAGTCAATACAGGAAATGCCTTTTATGGTGCTATTGCCTACATTGGGATACCAATGATCAGTGGATGTTTTTTCCTGATGGACGATTATTCATGGAAACCTATACTAGTGCCGGTCATACTCATCTGGATCAATGACATAGGTGCCTATCTTATTGGATCAAAATGGGGGAAACGGAAAATTGCCCCATCCATCTCACCTGGAAAAAGTATTGAAGGAACCATAGGCGGAGGGTTAGCTACCTTGGTAGCGGGATTTATACTTCACCTCATTTGGCCTGAAATAGCGGCAGGGTATTTCATCTTGCTTGGCATATCTACTCCGGTTTTTGCACTTGCCGGGGATCTATGGGAGTCAGCCCTGAAGCGGAACGCAGATGTCAAAGACAGTGGTCGTTTATTACCGGGCCACGGAGGTATTCTGGACCGGTATGATTCTTTGCTTTTTGTTTTTCCTATTGCTGCGCTTGGTTATTTTATCTTTGTCGTATGATGTACCGCCTGCACAGAGAAGGTGTATTCTACCTGCTCTATTCTCTATTGTTTTTCTTCATCGCCCTGGCGGTGTTTTACTTTTTTACCTCCATCTATAGCGCGCTGCTATTGGGTGCAAGTATTTTCTTTTTAGTCCTGTTTACTATCTTTTTCAGAAACCCACCCAGGGTCCATGGCACAAAAAATACAGATCTTATTCTGTCTCCGGCAGATGGCAAGGTAGTCGTGATCGAAAGAACTTTTGAAAAAGAATATCTTAAAACAGATGTTATACAAGTTTCGGTCTTTATGTCGCCGCTAAACGTTCATGCAAACCGAAGCCCCGTCACCGGAGAGGTGGTTTACGTTCAACATCATCCAGGCGAATATCTTGTAGCCTGGCACCCGAAATCATCTGAGCTGAATGAAAGAAATACAGTGGTCATCAAGAAAAAGCAAAATCTTATCCTTGTGCGCCAAATTGCCGGAAAGGTCGCTAGAAAAATCGTTTGCTATACCAAACCAGGAGCACTCTTAAGCCGTGGGGAAGAATTCGGATTTATAAAATTTGGAAGCCGTGTTGATGTATTTCTTCCCACAGATTGCGATATACTCGTCAAAATTGGCGACACCGTCAAAGGTGGTATCACTGAGATTGCCAGCTTTCCCCATAGCGGTTTGGAATAAACCTGAAATATGCCTTTTTTACCCGCGACCTGAAGGTAGGGGCTATTCAATTTGATCCCGATTGCTTTTTTACCCGCGACCTGAAGGTCGGGGCTATTCAATTTGAGCCCGATTGCTTTTATACCTGCGACCTGAAGGTCGGGGCTATTCATTTTGATCCTGCTTGCTTTTTTTCCCGCGACCTGAAGGTCGGGGCTATTCATTTTGAGCCTGATTGCTTTATTTCCCGCGACCTGAAGGTCTTGGCTATTCAAATTGATCCCGATTGCTTTTTTTCCCGCGACCTGAAGGTCGGGGCTATTCATT
>JBBRDL010000053.1:0-23490 GCA_038203965.1 Chitinophagales bacterium
CGTGATCAGTGAGGTGCCACCATTGATTGATTTTTCTACGCCCGAAAACTTTACCATTGTCAACCCTGACAATGGGATCACCTGGATGCCTGTCAATCTATCAACCTGCAATCCGGATGGTGATATCGCCTATTTCGTCAACAACTATGAGTATAGTTCCTACGGTCAGGATGAAATATTAATGCCAGTCAATCTTGATCTTACGAATGTCACCGAACCGCTCCTGCATTTCAACGTAGCATATGCGCCATACTATGATGGCAATGCATTCATTGATTCTCTCAAAGTGCTGATCAGTAATACCTGTGGCACATCCTTTACAACACTGTTCAATAGTGGAGGTGAAGAATTGAGTACCACATCTTCAGGTGAAGGGCCAAACAATCTCTACGAGTATGAAAAGTTTTCACCCAAAAACTGTGAGGAATGGAGACCGGTCACACTCGACCTCAGTGAATATATTGGTCAATATGTCACGATCAAATTCCTGAATCAATCAGGATATGGCAACGACATGTTCCTCGACAATATCTGGCTGGAAACGACATTGGTGTCTACGGATGGATCTACTCAACAATCATCCTTGTCGATCAACCCGAATCCTACTTCAGGCTACAGCATCGTCTCAGGAAAAAGCAGCCAAGTTGAAAACCTTGAGGTAAGAGTATATTCTCCATCAGGCATCAAGCTCTATGCGAAAAAAATAGTTGCACTGGAAGGACGTTGGCAGGAAGCGCTTGATCTCCGTCGTTATCAGCCTGGAGTATATGTTGTTAAAATAATCGGTGAAGGAGGACTTGTACTTACGGAGAAGGTGGTGAAACAATAGGCCGAAGATTTGAAAATAATCCTCTGCGCCTCTGCGTCTCTATGTGAAATAAAACCTTTGCGGCTTTGCGCGAAATAAATTAACTGCGTCTCTGATGCTTTGCGCGAAAAATAATCCTCTGCGTCTCTGCGCGACATAAAATTCTTTGCGCCTTTGCGGCTTTGCGCGAAAAAAATCAACTGCGTCTCTGCGTGAAAAAAATTCTTATCTATTAAACCATTAAGGAATATAAGGCGTCTCATATACTTCCATTTTCTTTGGTTCTATCAGATCCCATAGGTTGCCATACAAATCTTTAAAGACACCGACTCTGCCATAAGGCTCATCAACAGGACCACGAATGAATTCAACGTCATTTGCGATCAGGTGATCATAATCACTTTGAAAATCATCCGTATGCAGGAAGAGGAATACACGACCTCCGGTTTGATTACCCACTCTTGAAAGTTGTTCTGTATTTGTCGCTTTTGCCAGCAACAAGTTACACCCTTGATGGTCGGAAGGCGATACGATCACCCACCGTTTCGTTTCACTCATCACTGTATCTTCCAACAACTGAAACCGAAGGACATCCACGTAGTAACGGATGGCTTCGTCGTAGTCCCTTACTAAGAGGGCTATGTGTGCTATGGATCTGTTCATGTGTAAGAGGGTAAGACTGTAAGAAGGTAAGAGAGTAAGAGGTTAAAAGGTTAGGAGGTTAGAGGGTTCAATTTAGTTGTAGTGGCTGGTGTTTAAATTTATAGCCCTTAAATTTGAAATACCATGTTGAATTGCATTCAGCTCATCTGCTAGTGGTGGGGACACCAAGCCAGCGACCTCTGTGAGATAATATTCTGAATCCATTTTCACCTCTTTCGCCCCTTCGGCCTCTTTCGCCTCTTTCGCCTCTTCTGCCCTTCTGCCCCTAAATCCTACTTCGGCTACGCTCAGCACATCGCCTGAAGGGGACTTTTTTGATTTAACGAATTGAATGCCTTTCGCCCCTTCGGCCTCTTTAGCCTCTTACTTTCTCACCGTCTCACCTTCTTACATACTTCTCATCCATTGGATGAGAAGCCTGACGCCATAGCCTGTCGCACAATATCCTTTTCCAAAACCATTCGGCTGAAACCCCATACCGGCGATATCCAGGTGTGCCCAGGCTGTGTGTTCGGCTGTAAAATATTCAAGAAACTTAGCGGCGGTGATCGCACCTGCATAAGGTTTTTCGCTCAGGTTTTTAATATCCGCGATATCGGATTGCATATCATCGTGGTACTCATCATACATCGGCATGCGCCACACACGCTCACCGGATGCATTGCCTGCTGCTTCGAGTGTTGAAACCAACTGATCGTTTTTACTAAACAATCCTGCAGCCATCGGGCCTAGTGCACCGACAATACTTCCCGTCAGGGTAGCCATATCGATCATCACATCGGGTTTGTATTCTTTAACGGCATACGCAAGTGCATCAGCAAGTACCAATCTGCCTTCTGCATCCGTATCAATAACCTCAATGGTCTTGCCTGCATAAGACAAGATCACATCGCCGGGCTTGATAGCAAGTGCATCAATACTGTTGTCTGTGGTGGGCGCGATCGCCATCACATCTACTTTGAGTTGTAATCTGGCACAAGCTTCTACTGTCCCGAGCGCAGCAGCAGCTCCTGCCATGTCGCTCTTCATGTAGTGCAGATTTTTAGACGTCTTGATGGATATACCACCGGTATCAAATATGACACCTTTTCCGATGATGACGATCTTTTGCTTTGCGTCAGGATGTTTGTAATGAGTGACTACACACACAGCAGGCTGCTCACTACCACGATTGACAGCAAGCAGGGCATGCATACCTAGTGTGGTGAGTTCTTGTTTGTCAAGTATGGTTGCTGTATATCTGTATTGGGCTGCACTTCTTTTTGCCCACGCAGCAAGAGAAGCCGGTGACTTATGACTAGCCGGTGTATTGACGAGGTTCATGACCTCTTGTTGGACCAAACCTATTGTGATACCGTCTTTCGCAAAGGACTCCGGAAAGGCTGAAGGCAAGAGTGCATATATCTCTTCCGCTGTGGTTTTGTGATTTTTATGATCTGCTTGTTTGTATAATCCGATTTCATACTGCCCTGCTGTCCATCCGGCAAACGAAGATTGAAGCTGCTCAGCGGAATCAAGATGAGATAACCACAATCCAGATTTGCCGGAACATTCACTCCTAACCTTGATCGCCATTTTTTTAGCCAGGGTATATATATTGGCTTCGGTGAGCTTTTCATTTTCACACCAGTACACTACTTTGACTTGGCGACCATTCCATTGGCCGAAGTATAAGGCAGGATTTGATTTCATGGCCAAAAACTCCGGCAACTTTGGTAAAGCATCTGCATGGATGATACGTACGAGAAGCTCCTGATATATATACGTAGCCTTTTCCTTGGAAGCGGGAACGCACAAAACGTCAACTTTATCAAGTAATTCCTCCAAAGAGGATATGGCATGTAATTTCATTATTTACTCATCTTGATCTGAAAAGAAAAGCCACTTAACCGCAGCCGGGAATATATCTCCCCAATATTTCTCCTGGTGCTGGCCATTGGGATCGATTACAAGGTTAAATGTAGTGAGTTTACTTGAAAAAAACCCATGCTTTACAGCATCTTTAAATTGATTAATGTGCTGGCTCATAAACCGGGTTTCTTTCTCCCCTGCGTAAATAAACATGCGCATCGGAAGCGTATAATTGTACTTGAATGCGTCAAAATAGATTTCGTCTGAATACCAGAAAGACGGACTGAAAATCATGAGTTTTGAAAAAAAAGTCGGATGCACGATCCCGATATAGGCACTGATGAGCGCACCCATACTACTCCCCCCTATCCCTGTATAAATCCGGTGGGATTTAGTTCTGTAATGCGAGTCCACATAGGGCTTGAGGGTTTCAATGATAAAATTGGCATAATCCTTACCCTGGCCATCCCCAAATTTCCTATGAAAATAAGGGCTGTATTCCTGAATTCGCTCCTTTCCCCCATGATCTATGCCTATCACGATGAGATCCCCGGTACCTGAAGCTGACAATTCCATCAGATGGCGGTCAATAGACCAGCTCCCAAACGGTGCACCTTCATCAAAGAGGTTTTGAGCATCCTGGAGGTACAATACAGGGTATTCCTTGTCTGAATCGTAGTAATCATGGGGTAAAAGGGCCCATATCCGCCTGTTTTTACCTAATTGAGGTATCTCAAACCCATGGTCTATGAGTTCAATAATCGGATAATGAGGCAATGCCTGGGTCAGATGTGAAAATGGCCGCATCAGATTTTTTTCGTCAAGAATGGCAAAATCGGCGTGCAAAATAGTAAAATCAGGGTAAAAGAAGGATCAGCTGTCAGCTATCTGCATGTATTCCAAATGAAAATTCTTAATTACATTTAACCATGGACAGAACTTACGTATTCCTCTGCATCTCCTGCGAATTTAAAGGTGGTGCCTTTTTGCGCCAGCTCAAACGACTCGGCCATACCGTCTTCCTGGTCACGTCTGAAAAAAACAAAACCGAAGCCTGGCCATTTGACGATATCGAAGAAATATTCTATATGCCGGAAAAGGATGGCCGGAAATGGGACATCAATCTGTTGATTTCGGGAACTGCTCATTTGTTTCGTTCACATAAAATAGATCGTGTCATCGCCCTGGATGATTATGATGTATGGAAAGGGGCAAGGTTGCGTGAAGACTTTCAGATACCCGGGATGGGTGAAACGACAGCCAGACATTTTTTTGACAAACTGTCTATGCGTATCGAAGCGCGTGACGCAGGTATTCCTATTCCAGGGTTTACTGCTTTGTTCAATGATGATACGATCCGGCAGTTTCTCCAGATGAGCACCGGACCCTGGCTGGCCAAACCAAGAAGAGATGCCGGCTCCCTCAACATCCGCAAAATAGCGGATACGGATGCTTTCTGGAAATGGTCAGAAGAAACAGGAGATCATAGGCATGAATACCTGCTGGAAGAATTCAGACCTGGGACTATCTGCCATGTAGACAGCCTCAACTATGATGATGAAACACTTTTTACAAGATCATCACAATATCTCGATGCACCTTTTGAAGTAGCACACGGAGGAGGAATCTTTCAGTCCAAAACAATGGGCAACAAAGATCATCTGGCTAAAAAACTGAACAATCTGAATAGTAAAGTACTTGCAGCATTTGGCCTGCGCCATGGAGCCAGTCATACAGAATATATTGTTCGGGATGGGGGAAAAGAAATCCTTTTCCTGGAAACCTCAGCACGCTGCGGGGGAGCTCATCTCACTGATATGGTCGAAGCCGCTAGTGGCATCAGTCTCTGGACAGAATGGGCTAATATCGAACACGCTGTACTGACAGGTAAAAAATATCATCTGCCCCTGGTGGATGAATTACAAGCCGGGATCATCGTCACACTCAGCAAGTGTGATCATCCGGACTACGACCAATATACCGATCCTGAAATCTGGTGGAAACTCTATAAAAAATATCACATCGGATTTATCTTCCAGCACAAAACGGAAAAGAAAATTGATGAACTGCTCAGCAAGTATTCAACGATCATTAAGGATGAGTATGCTACGGTAGTGCCCTTGAAGGAGTAATTAAATTGAGATGCCAGATAGCAGATGCCAGATAGCAGACTCTAGACATTATTCTATAGACATTATTCTCTAAATCAATGACGGATTATAATTGACGAATTGCGCGTTGCGATTGAACATTTGCGATTACTCGTTGACCTTTAACCATTGACCATTTGCCCATTAACCATTAACCATTAACCATTAACCATTTTCATAAAATCCTACACTCCCGCCTACCCACGTTTTATCCTTATTGAATTTGACGCCTATCATCTCTCCCTTGCTTAGACGAGCCAGATTATTGACGATGATCGGCTTAGGCTCATTGTCTGGCCATATCAACATGATACGGACTTCAACTTTGACAGCATCGTTATCATACGTCTTGACAGCAGGCACATATTTCACCTTTTCCTGCAGAATATATTGTGAGGGATCCTTCACTGCTTTAATGTCTTCAGGTTTGACATGAAACACAACACCTGAACCGGAAAAGGAATATAAGGGCTTCAACACATAGTTTTCAAGATCATCAGGGATATGGGTCACCTGATCAAGAAAAAGTGTTTTCGGCATGTACTCTGTTTTGATATATGGCATAGTATATTTCGAAATTCTGAAAAACCAGTTGGGATGCCCCACCCATTTGACATCAAGATCATCGGTAAAATCAAATTTCAAATCCAGGTCTTTGCGGCCGATCAATTCATCAAAAATCACCCGGTTATAAATACGTTTGACATTCATTTCTTTGCCACCATCATCTTTGTAGTATAATTTATTTCCTCTTTTATACAGGTCAGTCACGCAAGCTACTTTTACACCCAATACTTTGCGCGTCGCATGAAAATCAATTTGCGTATTCTGTTTGAAGGGTTCAATATCTATCAGTACCACCTCTGCCGGATCTTCATCACCTACAATGATGTCTTTGAGTAAATCCACATATGACGCTGGCGTAAATCCGCTAAACAAATGATTGACGTTTGACGGGATATCAAAGTGTTTGCGATACAATCCTGCCACAAAATGCTGGTAAAAATAGAGTGAAGGAAATCCCTGTACTTCAATCAGTTTAGGTGTGATCTCCCCATTGGCTCCTTCGCACAAACCAAAATCCATTTGCAGAAAAGTGGTATGTGCATCTTCATTCGGCACCCTGTTGAAATCGACGAGTGATGGTTCGGTCAACGATTTAAAATCCGGGCGCAGGATAACCTCAGCGATCTGATGACAAGCTTCGAAGATTTTATCCTTCAGATCAGCGGGAATAAAGACCGGTGTTTCAGCCACCCTGAACCCAGGGACGTGATTAAACTGACTATGGAGATCCTTAAGGAAATGCTGGTAACGATCTTCTGTAAATTGCTCGTTGTAGCGTTGGCGTATTTCAGGTATCATGTCGGGAAATATACAGCAAAATTTGTGTTACTTTTTGCATTGCCCAAAAAGTAACCAAAAAGTCTAGTGGTCTAAAAAACTCGCTTGCTCAGCTATGCATTTGCATAATTTTCTGGTTTGCTGTCCCGCTTAGCTATATTTCACTCGTACCATTTTTGGCTTTATGTCCACAAAATGGCCTTTCTGTCTGCTCAGACAGTTTTAGATCACAGCTTTGTCTATTCGAGGTGATCTTTTTAAAGTCCGTTTTGGAGACTAAATATTTTTTGGAAAAAATTTGTGAACTGGATCAACCAAGGAATAAGTAAAAACAACCGTACTTCTTACTCTCTTACCCTCTTACCTTCTTACCCTCTTACCTTCTTACCTTCTTACATTCTTACTCCTCTAACACAATACCGGCTCCTCATCCTTACTATAGGCGAGTATCCTGTCCATTGCATCTTTGAGAAAACCAGGCAGAATCAGATCGCGCGTATGGGCCAATCTGTCCGGATGAAGTGCATTGTGCATCATCTCTTCATAGGTATTGAGGCCAAAATTGGCGATGATCATCTCCTTTTTATCAGGACGGCGCAGATAATGAACCATTCCATCAGGATGTGCCTCGGGATGGAATTGTGTACCGTACCATGCATTGGAGAATCGAACAGCCATAAGAGCCCGGTTTTCATCAATATCCAGGTCAGGGTTTTCAATGGCTGTGATGCTTGCATCCAGTTCCTTTATCCGGGCTTCGTTTGGGTAGATGACTTCATAGCGTCTGAAATCAGCACCATAGAAAGGGCTATTTAGTTCCTTCAACAATGAATCCGTTTCCCCTGCTTCTGTCTTATCAACAGGCAGAATACCAAATGATTCATTTTTTCTTAAAGAAATAGTCCCTATACCCATATGATGGCAGATCATCTGGAAGGAGTGGCAAACAAAAAAGACAAATTTCTTTTCTTCCTGTACCAGATTATGAGCCCATAGCTGGTCCATGAGGTCAAAATAGGCTTTGTACCAGATCCCGTCTCCATCAAGGGGATCGCCTGGCCCACCGGAGGAAATGTAGATGTCAAAGTCCAGCCCGGGGACTTCTCTCTTGTACCTCACATCGAAAATTTCGTAATCAATGATGGCAAACTTGTCAGCAATACGCTGAATACTTGCAATACCCATGTTTTCGACATTGTTGTTCATATCGAGTATGGCCATGCGGACAGGATGATGTATTTTCATAGGATTCAGCACGTATAACAATCCAAATCAAAAATTGATCCGGGATCCCCTATTTAGGCATTTTGCCCTCAACCGAAGCCTGGATAAAAGTACCCCAGTTGATATGAGATTTATTGGCTTTGTGCGCCAGCGCCTTTTCAATAGCCATTTCAGCGGCATTTTCCACGACCCACTCAAAGTTCTCTTCGCCTACGCTGTTGAGGTCAGCATCCGGAGCCGGATTGCAATAATCTATCGCCAAAGGAATTCCACCTCTCACTGCAAATTCAACAGTATTGAATTCATATCCGAGCGCATGGTTGATCTTGAGCACCAGCTTATGAATTTCTTTCATCAGCTTTGGATCATCAATAGCAGGCTTGTCAATATAGCGAAGGTGGTGAGGGTTGCGTGGCTCATAGGGCATGACACGTACACGGTCTCCACCTAGATAGTAGCAACGGAAATACGCATCAAAATCGATATTCTCCTGAAGCATCATGACTAGTTGGCCTGTCTCATTATACTTGGCAAACAAGTCTTCAAAGCTTGTTACTTTATAGACGCTCTTCCATCCACCGCCGGAGTGAGGCTTCATATATAAAGGAAATCCTCCAAGATATTCCACCATCGCTTCCCAATCCAATGGGAATTTCATGTTGCGGAATGACTGCTCAGAGGTATCATCAGGCCTTTGATTGGAAGGAAGTAATACCGTCTTAGGAACCGGAACCTTGATGTGCTCAGAAAGGCAATTGTTGAAAAATTTCTCATCAGCACTCCACCAGAATGGGTTGTTTATGACAGCAGTTCCGGTCAAAGCAGCATTTTTAAGATACGCCCTGTAGAAAGGGACATCCTGGCTGATGCGATCGATGATCACTGCATACCCTGCAGGTTTGCCCTGGATCACTTCTTCAACTTTAACAAATTCAGCTTCAACACCCTTTACTCCTTTGCTATTAACACGTTCTACAAAGGCAGGTGGAAATGAATTTTCCTTTCCAAATATGATTCCGATCTTTTTCATGATAATAGTTGATGTTTAAAAAGAAATGCTAAAATAAACACTCCTGACAATATAAAAGGCAGCCGTAGATGTCCATGGTCTGCCTTTTATTTTTTGGAGAGGTAATGACTGCCTTTAAAACTGAAAATTAGAGCACTACGATACTGTTCTGCTCGGCAGCAACACCGCTATGGATGTATTTGTCTGCCTCAGTATCATTGATCCATTTCGTACCGTCAAGAAGGTAACGAAACTGGTACTCCTGGCCTACTTCCAGTTCGATTGTTTTTGTGAAAGAACCACCTTTTATCTTACGCATAGTGGTTTCTGATGGATCCCAGCTGTTGAAATCCCCGAGTAAAGCGACTTCTTTAGCGCCTTCAATTAAAGTTGCATCAACGGTAAATGTAACCTTGCAAACAGGTTTGGATTTCGAAAATTGTTTTTTTAAGCTCATAATTATTGATTTTCAGTCCAGGCTTTTTGCCTTTCAGGCCGCAAAGGTACCACTTATGCCAGAAAAAAGAAAGGGAGCTTGTAAATCTATTGTTAATGTAGGGGCCGTATTGAATCCGTCACTTAACCGAAATACGGATAGTAATACCTACTAAAATTCTCAATGGTTTACCTTGTCGGGGGCGTATTGCATCCCCCCAAAAAAAGACAGATTCTCTTTAGTCAGTAGCGGATGCAATACGCCCGTGACTAAAGGAAAAATACCGTTGATTATATCGTTAAATTGATAGGTAGGGGCAGTTAAGAACTAATATTACCCGTGACCCAATAATTCTCGTTTCTGGGATTCAAAGTCTTCACGGTTGATGACCCCGCGCTCCAGTAGCTCTCCCAGGTCGGCGATGCGATCCAGAACTGTGGTATCATAATAACTTTTAGACTCCAGAAGATCAGGCTTTGGATTGTTGAGATAAGCTACCTGCCGGTACCCGTTATTGACGAAAGCTTCAAAATCAGGTTGTGCCCGAAGCCAGTTAAGGGCTTCATTGTGATATATCTCCTCAAACTCCAGGAAGCCAAAATCCACTGCACTGGCCAGATGAAAATAAGCCTGCTTTGCATCTTTTGCCATGGAGTGACAACAGGATAACATAAAGTGGGTGTGCGGATCATTGTAATCATACTGAAGCGCATCCTCAAAATACTTCCGTGCCTGGTCATAATTACCGGACTTGTAGGCGACAAAGGCATTCTTGATGATGATACTCCCCCTGGACTTCCTCGTTTGGGCAGCATCAGGTGCCCGTTTTCTTTCTTCAGCTTTATACGGCTTTTTCTCCATTTTCACCGTAGTGATGCCGCTATTGTATTTAGCGTCAAACTCACTTTGTGGCATGACGGAGAAAAGGACACTTTCAACTACTGAAAGCATAGCGATAGCGATGAGAAACCAAGGAAACCCACCTTCGATCAGTATAAGCATGGAAAGAAAAAAAGCGGCAAAATTGCAAACGCCCCAAAATTTCTTACCAAGGTAAAAACGATGCACCCCAAAAAGACCCAGGGTCAGCGCCAGCACCGAAGCAATTTTTTTTGATTTCCCTTCCTGCTCATCAAAAATCTGATAGGCTTTTACGTCTGGTTCAAAAGCCCGCGGCCTCACATGATTTTGTGGTGGAACTTTCGTGTTCCGAATTACAGGCAGGGCCATTCCTTTGCTTGAAATAGCGAACAAGGGCGTTTCACCGGTAATATTCTTCAATTGAAACTGACCCACATGCACCGCCTGAAGCCAGGCATGATTGCGGATGTCTTCAAAAACGCGCTCCGAAACATACACACCTCCAGGCTCACACAGTGGTTCAATCCGCGCAGCCACATTAAGGCCGTCGCCAAAAGCATCTGTGCCATCATAGCTGATGTCCCCCACATGGATCCCGATCCTGACAGGTACTTCAGGGTCCTTTTTATATTCAATCTGCATCTCAACAGCGCATTCCACCGCATTGACGCTGCTGTGAAAAATACTTAGCGTACCATCACCAAAAAATTGGATCACCTCCCCACCAAATTTTTTATGAAGTTCAAGGAGAAGCTCCCTGTGCCGCGAACGAAGCAGTAGTGCCCGCTCCTCATTGATATGCATGAGATGCGTGTACCCTACGATATCCGTAAAAACGATTGCAGCTAGTTGGCGCTTGAACTTCTGTTCCATGTTGAACCGCAAATATAAGAAAAGGTGGAAGAGGCTGAAAGCCTAAGAGGCTAAAGGTGGAAGAGGCTGAAAGCCTAAACGGCCTTTATGCCTCTTTCGCCTCTTCAGCCTCTTTCGCCTCTTTCGCCTCTTCAGCCTCTTTCGCCTCTTCAGCCTCTTTCGCCTCTTCAGCCTCTTCAGCCTCTTTCGCCTCTTTCGCCTCTTCAGCCTCTCAGCCTCTTCAGCCTCTTCAGCCTCTTCAGCCTCTTCAGCCTCTTCAGCCTCTTCAGCCTCTTCAGCCTCTTCAGCCTCTTCAGCCTCTTTCGCCTCTTTCGCCTTTTTCCTTCGCCTCAGCCTTAGCCTTCCACTAGCTGATACCCCACTCCCTTCAGTGTCAACAGCTGCACATCCGGATCCATTTTGAGATATTTCCTTAACCTGGTGACGTATACATCCAGATTGCGCGAATTAAAAAAATGATCATCTCCCCACAATTCCATGAGGATATGCTTCCGCTCCACAGGTTTGCCAACCGTATTGATCAGGATTTTTAATAATTCGTTTTCCCTGTGGGACAAGGAGACCGATTGATCTCCGTTTTGGATCACCATACGCACCGGATCAAAACAAAGATCACCGATCCTGAATTGTCCAGGAGAAGATCGTCCTGCCATAGAAAGAAGATTGACTATTCTGGCCATCAATTCTTCAAGACTAAAAGGTTTTTTCAGATAATCATTGCCACCAGACTTGAACCCTTCCACTACATCTTTGGATTCGCTCCTGGCAGTTAAGAAAATGATTGGCACTGCTTTATCGATTCCCCTGATCATCTTTCCGATTTCATATCCACTCATCCCCGGCAACATGATATCGAGAATACATAAATCAGGTTTCACCTCCCTAAACACTAGTTCCGCCTCAATTCCATTCGCCACCCAATGCACTTCAAAACCATTGCGCGACAGATGATCTCTCACAAGCATGGCCAATACCTCTTCATCTTCTACATACAATATTTTACTTTTCGACATGCTATTTTCGGTTCGGATTATGGTTGCTTTTTGAAGAAGAACTATTTATTTAGTTGGCCGAAGCTTCCGGCCACGCAGGTAGGGTCATCGTAAATGTGGATCCTTTTCCAGGCTCACTGACCAGATTGATTTTGCCGTGATGTTGCCTGATCACATCAGCGACATAACTCAATCCAAGTCCATGTCCTTTGACATCATGTCTGTTTTCTTGCGGAACACGATATAATTTTTCAAAAATCTTATCTTGATAATCAGGAGCGATTCCGATTCCATTGTCCTGAATATCCAGCCGGATTGTTCCGTTTGCCCTAGACAGTTGAACACTTATAACAGGTTGTCCCGTGCTATACTTCAACGCATTGTCCAGCAGGTTGTACAATACCCCACTCATATGTGATCTATCACCACTGATTTCAAAACCCTCACCGTTCTGTTGTATGTCAATCTCCGCATGCTTGTTATCAAACTGCAATTTCATATGATCCATCACTTCATCCAATACCTGTTTGACATCCATCTTTTCATAATGGACTTGTAGTGCCTTATTGTGGAGTATACGCTCCACCAACATGGAAAGTCTTTTGAGTTCACTTTGACAGATATCAAGATATCTGCGGCTGTGCGCATTCTGCAGATCTCCTGACATATGGAGTGATTCGAGTGCGACACCCACTGTGGTGATTGGAGTTTTTAGTTCATGGGTAATATTGCTGACAAACTCATCCCGAAGTGCATTCAATTGAATTTGTTTTCTTAGATTTTTCCAGATATAATAAAAGGCTGCTCCGACCATGATCCACAGAAATACCGCGAAACTGATATGCGGAAGTAATTTGTGAAAAATATCTGCTTTATAGGATGGGTTGATCAACGCAATTTTTTTATCTGCGAAGACATCGTATTGAGGCCTGCTCATCACTTCGCGAATCATAGTGTCATTGCCTTGCCAGCTGATGAGTTTGTAGCCGCCATATTCACCTGTGCTATCCGCCAGTCGGATATGCGTCATCACCATGGTACTAATATTGACTACAGGTGTGTCAAAAACTGAGGTGTCTCCTGTCAATTCCTTCAACAAAATACCTCTCATCGGATGCCGAGGTCTGAACCTGATTTGTTCCTTTGCAATCCTCGATTCAACGCCATTTTGATCGACCGCATGAATAGAATCCGCATCAGCGAGGACAGTATTAAAACTCACCCTGTCTTTGCAGGCTGCTCCGGCATGCTCGGTTAACGTGGTAAGCCTTGAAAAAATGAGTGAATCCTCCACATCCCGCATAGAAGAAAACACGACATGGGTGAGCTTGTCTTCCATGTCGCGATAGGCATTCTTGTATTCATTGTGGAGCCATAGATATTCAAGGACTCCAAGCAACAGCAGGCTGAAGACCATGAGGAACCTTGCTAAGGATATATCTAACTGATTTCGCATCTCGTTGCAAAAATATAGTGAAAATACCTTGCTAATGGCTTTCGTTAACAATAATTAACCTTATTCAAGGAAGGGGCCCCTTTTAACCACGTACTTTAGCGGCTCAATAGCATTTGACCATGAAATACCTCTTACTCCCTCTTTTATCAATTAGCTTTTTCGCAGCCGGAGCTCAATCTACTGGGATAATTACCTATGAAGAGAAAATGGATATCCATAAAACACTACCTCCTGACCGCCAGGATATGAAGGATATGATTCCGCAGTTTAATGTATCTATGTATGAATTGACTTTTTTAGGGGATGAGTCCATTTATCAGGTCCAGAAACAGGAAGAGATATCTTTAGGAAGCACTCCCGGCCCGGGAATGCGGTTTGGACGAGCCAACAGGGTGGTTTACAAGAACCTTGCAGAAAATAATATGATTGATTCGCGTGACTTCATGCAGAAACAATTTCTGCTCGTAGGGGAGCCGATCGCTCGAAAGTGGAAGATCGGTACGAAGCAAAAAGAGATACTCGGCTACAATTGTATGGAAGCCTCCTATCGGGCTGACAGCGTCACCGCGATGGTTGCCTGGTTTACACCCCAGATCAGCATTTCCAATGGACCATCTGATTACCAGGGTTTGCCCGGCATGATTTTACAAGTCGATATCAATGAAGGTCAGCGATTGGTCACCGCTACGGCTATCACGCTAGACAGTGTGGATACCTCCATCATTGTGGCGCCTAGCAAAGGAAAAGAAGTAACTCCCGAAGAATTCGAAAAAATCCGCGAAGAAAAAATGAAGGAAATGGGCGTGCAACAGAGCGGTCCCGGTGGTGGACACCAAATGATGATCATCAGACAATAATTCTTCCTGTAAAATAAAGTTATGGTCCATTCCTACATGAGGAAATTATCTTTTCTTCTATTGCTTCTTTTCTTTTCATTTGGACTCTCTGCTCAGGTCAATAAGACAACTTTCAAAGGTGCTGTCGTTGATGAAGGAAATCTCCCTATACCAGGAGCCACGATTATGGTACTCAATGCCATAGATTCTACCTTGGTCCAGTTTGGCTCCTCAACAACAGATGGGTCTTTTACGATAAAGAATGTTCCGGCAGGTGATTACCTATTTAATATTACATTCCTTGGTCTGCAACCTATTTTCGAGCATGTCACTTCAGGTCAAACCGAAGAGAAAGACCTTGGACAACTAAAAATGATGTCTTCGACAACTATACTCTCAGAGGTGGAAGTCACTGCAGATCATGTTCCGATCGAAATCATCAATGACACCATCTCCTATAATGCGGATGCTTTTCAGACACAACCTAATGCTGTCGTAGAAGACCTGCTTAAAAAATTGCCCGGTATCGAAGTAGCTGCTGATGGAACTATCAAAGCACAAGGTGAAGAGGTAAAGAATATTTATGTTGATGGTAAAGAATTTTTTGGTTCTGATCCGAAGATGGCGACAAAAAATCTTCCGGCCAGGGCGCTTAAAAAAGTAAAGGTATACGACAGACAATCAGATATGTCTGCGTTTACTGGCATAGATGACGGCATGCGCGAAAAAACAATTGATCTGCAACTGAAAGATGAATTTAAACAAGGTCTTTTCGGAACTGCGGAGGCCGGATATGGAACGGATGAACGATACAATGCAAAAGCTTCGGTCAACAGATTTTCCAAAACCAGCCAACTTTCTTTTCTGGGGCAACTCAATAATATCAACGACCAGGGGTTTTCATTCAGTGACAGAATGAATTTCTCAGGTGGGATGCGCGGCATGTCTGGCGGTGGAAGTCGATCAGAAATGAGTTTGACATCGGATGTTCCTTTTGGTGATGGCACCGCCAATGGATTGATCAATACAGGTGCAGCCGGATTAAATTTTAACTGGCAGAAAAGTAAAAAATTCAATATCCGCTCCAGTTATTTTTTCAATAGTGTAGATAAAAACCTGCTTGAAAATACATTCCGGCAGAATCTTTCTGCAAACCCTTTTGATACGGAGGAAGACAGTGAAAGCAATACTGAAAATGTATCGCACAGCTTCACACTCAATTCAGATATAAAACCTGACTCTACACAACAGGTCAAAGTGAATGTACGGCTTGGAATAGGTAACGGCAAATCGTTGAATGAGTCTTTAGTACAAAACATTGTACCAACCGATATTCTCCAAAACCAATCACTCACGCATACCGATAACACAAGTGATAATCTCTCCCTGAATGCAAATGCAACATATCTCAAGCGGCTTGGAAGCAAGGGAAGAAATTTTTCGCTAGGTGGAACCGTTACGATAGGCGACCAGGACAATCAAAGCAAGCTGGATGCTTTAACGGAATATCTTATCACCGGTGAAACGGATGCCCTCGATCAACTGCAATATACCCTATCCAATGATATGCGATTGGATGGACAGCTTTCCTACACCGAACCCTTAAAAAAAAGGAGGTTCCTTGAGTTCAGTTATAATTTCAACACGCTCAATGCAGACTATGATCATAAAGTCTATGATGTGGAAAATCAAAGCCAGGTCATCAATGATACATTATCGAATGATTACACTTCCGTGTTTCAATATCACAGACCGGGTGTTTCGTTCCGATACAGTGGAGAAATTAATACTATAAATGCCGGCCTGCAATACCAGGTGTCTGATCTGACCGGACAAATCAACAGAAGTGAAACGGACATTAAACAAACCTACAATCATCTTCTACCCAGATTTACATGGAGATCTAATATCGGGAATGGAAAAAGCCTACGGTTCAACTATACCACACGTGTGAGCCAGCCTTCCATAACACAACTTTCCCCTGTCATAGATAATTCAGATCCTTTGCGACTATATGTTGGAAATCCGAACCTGGATGCAGAGTACACACACAATGCGAGCATTAATATGCATGCCTTCAGTCAGTTTTCTTCAACAAGTTTCTTTGCTTCGATTGGCGGTTCACTGACGAATAATAAAATCATTACCTCGCGATTTATTAATGAAGAATTTCGTGAAATATCAACACCGATCAATATTGATAATGAGTCCGGGATGACTATGTATGTATCCTATGGTCGCCCATTAAAATTGATTCACAGCAGATTTACGGTTGATGGAAATTTTAGTTTTACCAAAACCCAAAACATCATCAGTACAGAACTGCTGGATCTCAACCGATGGTCGAGAACAGCAGGAATTACGTTTTCAAATTTGAACTCGGAGGTATTAGAATACAACCTGGGTGGCGAATGGACTTTTTCGGACAATTATTATCAGTCAGACGAAGGCCTTAATCAGAATACGTTGTTGCATAATTATTTTATTGATTTCACCTTGACGGTGTGGAAGAAATGGAAACTGCAAGCCGGATACGATTACAAATTGTTTACCAGTGATCAGTTTGCAGAAAATCAGGCCTTGCCTTTGATGAAAGTTTCCATTTCAAGGTTTATCCTTCCCGGCGATAAAGGCCAGTTAAAGTTTTCAATATTTGACGTATTGGATGAAAACAGGGGTATTTCGCAGACCGCAACACCCAATTATCTAGAAGAAATAAGAAGTAATTCAATTGGA
The DNA here is from genome assembly GCA_038203965.1 of Chitinophagales bacterium. Classification (GTDB taxonomy): domain Bacteria; phylum Bacteroidota; class Bacteroidia; order Chitinophagales; family Saprospiraceae; genus Opimibacter. The sequence goes on from JBBRDL010000053.1 coordinate 17,240, forward strand.
AGATATGCTATGCTTTCATTTATCTATTCCATTCGCGGGGCAGGTGAAGCTACTCCGGGAGGGGGATTTAAGTTTATTGAGCACCGGAGGTAAAAAGAAAAATGAAAAATAGAAAATGAAAAGCGATGTGCTGTGTTTCGACCTGCTTTCCGCATCTTCGTGCTACAGCTCAACAACCGCGTAGCCGAAGCATGAAAAAAGAGGGTTTCTTCCGTCGGGGCTAATTTTTCTGACAGAGTGTATTGAATACGTCCATGACCTTATCGAGATGCCGACTGAAATCTTTAAATGTTTTTGGCTTCAGCTAAGAGCGTCATTAAGCACATCCTGAAATTTTTAATTGCCCCTGGCTTCAGCCAACCATTTCCCTCTCAAATCCTACCTTTGCCAACCAAATAGCCTCGGAATCAAAGCATTTTGACCGAACCAACCTGTCCCTGAATCATTTGTTAACATAATCTGATTTTCCTGAGGCTGAAAAACAACTGCTCCCTGTATGTCGTTTATGCATAATAAAATCTCCTTTCCTGCTGATTATCAATATTTTCCCTCGGTTTCCAAGACAATGAATAAGATACTTACTATAACCCTGACTTTCATATTGCTTTCATTTGGACTAACCCTGCGCACGTCAGCCCAGGACATGGTGCCAAATGTCGAACGCTGCAAGATGTTAAGCCAGTCCAGCCCAATCCACAACATCTGGGTAGATGAAGAAAATATTAAATGGGTAGCCAACAGTGAAGGATTGCACAAAGTCCTCGCGATTGATATGGTCCAGAAAGTGTCTGTTCCGGGCGGAACAACTTCCCTACTCTCCATACGGGGAGGTAATGCCCATATTGAATGGAATACTGCAGAAATGGATAACCTGCTTGGTGGTGCTCAGATATCAAGTGCTTCGTATGACCCCAAAACAAAATCCCTGTGGATCGGTACACAACAAGAAGGAGCTTTTCAGGTTTCTGTCTCCCCGCTGCGTGTCACGCAGCGGTTTAATATGTCTAATAAAAAACTCACTTCCAATCAGATCAACGACATATTTATACATGTCAACGGTACGATCTGGATTGCAACAGATGATGGCATGTTATCCGGAAGTGGTGATAAATGGAGTTTGCAGGAACGCTATCTAAATTTTGTTGGGGTCGATGCATGGGGGGAGAATATGTGGATCCTCGGTGATGACTTTCTTTGGCAGGTCGACTCCAAAGGAAAATGGTCACCTATAGCTATCGAATTAAAAAATGTTGAAGGCAAACTCCGTGACATTGCGGTTGATAACAAAGGTCGCGTCTGGATAGCCTCCAATATGATGACAGGATATGATGTCGCCGCATCACGGTATCAACCCTTCGGGCCGGGACAATACTTTACCAGTCAATTTGTCAACTGCCTCGATGTGGACCAGGACGGCTCCATCTGGACCGGCACAGATGATAAAGGTTTATATCTCATACAATGGGAAACATCCATGATAGTCAGTATTGCCTTAGACGCTCCGCTTGATTGCAAATCCAATCAACCTACCGGAGCGTTGTCTGTAAAAGTCGCCGGGGGCGAACCTCCATATACTTATGCATGGAGCAATGGCCAGTCAACGGATAAAATAGCAAAACTGCCAGCCGGAGATTATACATTGTCAGTAACTGATTCCAAAGGTTTCGTTAAATCAGGCAAATACACCATACCGGATCCATCGCTTACCATCTCAGTAGAAGTAATAAAGGCTTCTTCGGGATCAGCAGAAGGTGATGCAAGTGTCAATTTGTTAGTCAACGGTGGCACAGGTGCTATGACCTACCAATGGGACAATGGAGAGACACAACAATTGGCCACCAAACTCACTGCTGGCACGCACGCTGTCACCGTCACCGACGAAAGTGGTTGTTCGGCAACGACTGCGTTTGATGTATCTGAAAAAGTGACTCCTCTTTCAGTTGCATTGGCCAGTCTGGCAGAAATTAAATGTGCAGACAGCAACATCGGTGAGATAGAAGCGAATATAAAAGGTGGTAAAGCACCAATAAAATTTCAATGGAGTGATGGCAGTACTTCAGAAGGAAAACGCTCTAGCTTGAAACCTGGTGATTATTCGATCACCATAGCTGATGCAGCTGGACAGACGGCATCAGCTTTTATCAAACTCACAGCGCCCACACCTCTCTTGATTACCTCAGAGGTTTTATCGGCCGCCAATCTCAGTGTAGAGAATGGACAGGCACAAGTAAAAGTCACCGGCGGCAAAGCGCCTTACACGTATAAATGGGATAATGGTATCACGACCGCATTGGTTAAAACTTTATCATCTGGTGAACATACGATGACCGTCACGGATGCAAACGGATGTTTGTCCACGTCCACAGTCAATGTATCAGAAAATATTGCTTCACTCGGCGTCATCGTCAAACAAGTAGGACAAATCAATTGTAATGGACAATCTACCGGATCGCTGCGAACAGATATCTCCGGAGGAAAAGGACCATACACCTATACATGGAGTGACGGACAATCAACAGCATCCGCAGAAAATCTAAAAGCCGGATCTTATACTGTAACAGTCACGGATGTGGTGGGAACAAAATTTACCGCAACTTCATCGATACCTGAACCTCAACCAGTAAGTGTTACGATCACGACCGATGCACCTGCTTCGACCAATGGAAGCGATGGTAAAGCTTCAGCAAAAGCAACTGGTGGCACCGGTGCATTTCAATATACCTGGAGCAATGGAGAGCTGACAAATAAAGCTTTAAAATTACCGGCTGGTACGCATATATTAACCGTAACAGACGCAGCAGGTTGTTCAAATACTACAATCATTACCATCTCAGAAAATATCCTTGCATTGCAGGTGAGCATTGAACAATCAGGTACAATAAAATGTAATGGCTCCTCAGATGGAGCCCTCAATGCAATCGTTAAGGGTGGTAAAGAACCATATAACTTTTCATGGAGCAATGGCACAGCCGTTGCCATATCTGAAAAACTCAAAGCAGGATCCTATTCAGTGACAGTAACAGATGTTATCGGTACTAAATTTACGGCCACATCCGTTGTGACAGAACCGCAACCTATCACCGTTACACTGACGACAGATGCAGCCGCATCCACTAATGGAAGCGATGGCAAGGCAACTGCAAAAGTAAGTGGGGGCACTGGCGTATATCAATACGCATGGAGCAATGGAGAATTGGCTAACAAAGCATCAAAATTACCTGCAGGGTCGCATACCTTGACGGTAACAGATGCAGCCGGATGTTCAACAACTGCAAGTGTGGTCATCTCAGAAAATATACTTGAGCTCCAGGTCAGCATTGAGCAACTCACTGAAGTCAAATGTGCAGGTACAACAGAAGGTAGTATCAAGGCTGTGGTCACCGGTGGCAAAGAACCATATACCTATACATGGAACAATGATATCAAATCCACTTCGCTTCAAAACCTTGGAGATGGATTGTATACCCTGACCGTCACCGATGCTGTCGGCCAGTCAGCAACTTCGGTGATTACAGTATTTTCTCCTAAGCCCTTAAGTGTGGTGATGAAAGCCGAACAAGCCGCCACTACCAATCAAAAAGATGCAAAAGCCAGCGTTACCGTTACAGGAGGTACAGGCAAGTATGCCTATGCATGGGACAATGAAGAAAAAACTGCGAAGGCATTAGCGCTTGATGCGGGATCACATACCGTGACCGTCACAGATGAAAATGGATGCAGTATGGAAGGCAGTGTAGTGATCACAGAAAATATTCTACCGCTTGCATCTAGTATAAAACAAACGGAACAAATCCTTTGTGCAAATCAATCCACTGCATCCCTGACCGCTACCGTCACCGGTGGGAAATCACCTTACACCATTCAATGGAAAGGGTCAGGAAAAGAATACACCGGTGAAAGCATCAGCCAGTTAGCTTCAGGGGAGTATGCTATGCAGGTGGTGGATGCAGCCGGATCATCAGCCACCTCTTCGATAGAGGTGACAGCTCCTAAACCACTTGTTGTGACTGCAGAAGAAATTTCACCTGCCAATACAGGAAGTGCAGATGGAAGCGTAACGCTAAAAGCGTCTGGTGGAACAGGAAAATACAACGTTGAAGGTCACACCTGGTCTACCGGTGCTTCATCTCATAAAATAGAACTCTTAAAACCAGGTGGCTATACGTATATCGTTAAAGATGATGCAGGATGTAGCGCTGAAGTAAAAGTCACCATTACAGAAGATATACTTCCGCTATCAGTTATTATAAAAGAGACAAGCCAAATAAAATGTGCGGGAAGTGCTGCAGCAAGTCTTGAATCAACTGTGAAAGGCGGCAAAGGTCCTTATACGTATAGTTGGAGCAACGGTGCCGCCAATGCATCTGCTTCGAATGTTCCGGAAGGATTGATATCAATAGCTGTGACCGATGTAACAGGTCAAAAGGCGCAGGCTGAATTTAAAGTAATCGCTCCCGCGAAACTTGCAGTTGACCCCACAAACCTTCGCTCTGCCACCAATGACCGGATCAGTGATGGGAAAGGAAGTGTTGATGCAAAGGGAGGAACACCCCCTTACTCATTTAATTGGAGCTCAGGAGAGACTGGAGCTCAAGCTTCAAAACTTCCGCTGGGACAAGGCAATGTAGTGGTGACAGATCAAAATGGATGTACGGCGGATGCATCATTTCTTATCAAAGAAAAAGTATTGCCTGAGTTGACAGCGGCTCGTCTCTCCTCCGGTGAGTCTATCCGTATGGAAAAAATACAATTTGATGCGGACAGTATCGTGATCAAACCTGAGGCTGTGCCATCCATTGACGAGTTGTATGAGTTCCTCTATGACAATCCGACGATCATCATCGAAGTCTCCGGGCATACGAACAGCTTGCCGGCAGATGATTATTGTGATCGCATCAGTACTGCGCGTGCCAAATCAGTGGCTGATTATCTGACCAACAAAGGCATTGAAGCACGTCGTGTGATCTCTATCGGCCATGGCAAGCGGAAGCCGATAGCTACTAACCAGACGCCTGAGGGTAGGAAGAAAAATCAGCGGGTGGAGATACGGTTGATTAAGATTGGGGAATAAATTACGTAGGGGCGTATTGCATCCGCCTCCTTTTGTCAGGGGCGGATGCAATGCGCCCCTGACATCGCTTGATTTTTAATCAACCGTGATTTTTAGGCCTAAAATCCACGGTTGAACCTAATTGCAACATAAATCCTTGTGATTAAAAAACATATATTTGCTCCTCATTAGGGCCTATAGCTCATTCGGTTAGAGCAATTGACTCATAATCAATAGGTGCCTGGTTCGATTCCAGGTGGGCCCACAATTCGGAGTGTGTGTGAGGGTGGGTGTGATATTTGATTTACTTAGACTTTATTCTTTCGCTTTATAGATATTGATTTGTCAATATCTCAGGTTTCCTTTCTTCTTACTGTCTCGTCCTGAAATAGCTTGTCACGTTAAAAGCTAACAGGATGAATAATTCAAAGGAACCAAACAAGAAACTTGATGCAAAGAGTAAGTGCCCTTATGTAAGCCAAGCGGGGGAGGAAATGTATACGTTGAAGAGCGAAAAATGGAGGCAAGTTTGATACATCTAATTAATTGATTATCAATAACTTAAAAAATGCAAAAACAGTGTGGCACACCTAGGTGTGCCACACTGTCATAACTTATTGACTATCAATGTCCCCAGGGCACAATTAACTAAATTTCAAATTTCAATTTCCAAACCCTCTTCCTGGGCGCAATTTTCACCTCTTTTTTGACCTCGAGATAATACCTTCCGCTTCCATTTCACTACTTCCTAACTGTCCGAATCAGATCCCGTAAAGCAACAGATCAGACAAACTGCATCGATAAAAGATTGAAATTTCATACGATCTCGATAGCTGGCAAGTAATAAACTTAATCTATTCCACTCATATTAATTCATCAGAGAATCCAATCTGTCCCATACTAACCCAATAATTCATTAAAACAAAAAAAGCCCGGCTCGATCTCCATCGCTCCGGGCTCATATAAAAGGATGTAATTTTATAGTTGCTGTACAATGAGTTTGCCTGTGTAATACTGCTCATTGCTCTTTGCTTTTACTTAATAGGTCCTGCAGGTAAGCCAGAAACATCAAGCACATGATTTCCACTGCTCGTTTCAAGCTGCCGTATCAACTGTCCGGTTGAATTGAATAAATGGAGAGACGCATTTTTTTGCAGATCGAGCTGAACAATACCGGTTGCAGGATTGGGCCACATCCTGA
>JBBRDL010000054.1:0-23295 GCA_038203965.1 Chitinophagales bacterium
AGTAGCGTAAACTATTAACCCCGGGGTTTTCGGAGCCATGTTGCTGAAAGCAACGAAGTGGAGGAACACAGGGGAGACAGATTTTGTAAAAAAATCTGGACGGGGCAAGGAGCAGGGAGCAAGGAACAAGGAGCAAAGAACAAGGAACAAGGAGCAGGGAACAAGGAACAAGTAACAAGGAGCAAGGAGCAAGGACTAAGGAGCAGTGGAAATTTTCAACTAGTAGCGTGAACTATTAACCCCGGGGTTTTCGGAGCCATGTTGCTGAAAGCAACGAAGTGGAGGAACACAGGGGAGACAGATTTTGTAAAAAAATCTGGACGGGGCAAGGAGCAGAGAACAAGGAACAAGGAACAAGGAACAAGGAACAAGGAACAAGGAACAAGGAACAAGGAACAAGGAACTTTTTTAAATATTCGCTTCGCGAATATTTAAATGGAAATGAACTGTGACTGTTGACTGCGGACCGTTAACCTTCTAACCCCTAACCACTTCAATATATAAACCCATCAACTTATCAACCTATAAACATATCAACCTATAAACATATCAACATATAAACTTAGAAGCCTATAAGCCTATAAGCTTCTAAACCTTACAAATCAAACTGCAGCCTTGCCAGCGCCGCATAAAGCCCCTCATCTTTCACGCTCAATTCATCATGCGTGCCTTTCTCGACAATCTTCCCATCTTCGAGTACATAGATGCAATCAACATTGCGGATCGTAGCCAGTCGATGTGCGATAATGATGGCTGTCCTTCCTTCAAGCAAACGCTCCAATGCCTCTTGCACCACTTTTTCAGATTCTGCATCAAGGGAGGAAGTTGCTTCATCCAAAATCAATACATCAGGATTACGTAATACAGCGCGTGCAATAGCAATCCGCTGTCGCTGTCCCCCACTAAGTTTTATTCCCCGCTCGCCCACGATCGTATCAAAACCTTCCGGAAAAGATTGAATAAAATCCAGGCTGTTAGATGTCCTCGCCGCACTCATCAATTCATCTTCAGATGCACCTGGGTGACCATACAATATATTCTCACGGATGGTGCCACCAAAAAGCAACACTTCCTGTGGAACAATGGCATAAACAGAACGATAAGCAGAAAGATCCATCGTTGTGATATCCTTTCCATCAAGGGTTATGTTTCCTTTTTGCCATGGGTAAAGTCTCATCAGCAAGGAAGCGATCGTACTTTTTCCTGAACCGCTCTGCCCAACCAACGCAATTTTCTGTCCTGGATGAATGTCAAGATCTATTCCACGCAGCACCGGCATGTCAGGCCTCGAAGGATATTCAAAGTAGACATTTTCAAAACGGATATGCCCTTCCACTTTTTGTCTGTTGACTTCAACAGGCACGCTGACCTCAACTGTCTCGTTCAATATCTCGCGGATACGCTCTGTACCACCTAATGCGGTTACAATTTCTGTGTAGAAATTTCCCAGACTTCCGATAGCTGCTCCGATGATCGCAGTATAACTGATAAATGAAACAAGCTGTCCGATGGTCATCAAATTGTTTTGCACCATGGTGGCGCCATACCATAAGATAAAAAAGATGACGCCAAATAAAATCACAATAATAAAACTGGCAAACGCAGCCCTGTACTTTGCCAGTTGAAGAGATGTCTTCACGACATGGCCCATTTCGGTCTTATACCTGTTGTATTCAAAAGACTCGTTGGTGAACGCTTTCACCGTATTGATATTTTGCAAAGTCTCTTCAACGACTGTATTTGTATTCGCCAATGATTTTTGTCTGCTTCTGGATAAGTTTCGCACAAAGCGTCCGAAAAACATCGCACCGACTACAATCACCGGAAAGGTGGCAAGCATGGTCAAACTGAGTCTTGGCGTAGTGACCATTAAAAAAATGATTCCTGTAATCAGGATCAATACCTGACGGATGAGTTCTGCAAGTGTATTTGAAAAAACAGCCGACAACCTGTTGACATCCTCTGATATCCTGCTGGTCAGATCCCCGACCCTGTTGCGTTCAAAAAAATATACGGGCAGGCCGATCAATTTTTGATAAATACTACTGCGTACATCCGCCATACCCTTCTCACTCACCACGGCAAACCAGATGACCCGCAGATAGCTCATAATCCCCTGGAGGAATAAAATCGCGATCAGGATCAGCCCGATCTGGTTGAGATCCAATCCAAGTTTACTTGTTCCCGTAGCGACATCCGCCAGTTCACCGGCCAGGTATGGAAAAATCATAAAGGTCATGCTACCGAGGAATAGCAGGATCAACCCTCCTATAAAATGCCAGCGATAGGGCCGGATAAAGGATAGCATGCCTTTAACTTCCTTGAGTTGCTGGAGGGTGAGGCGTTTGGATTTCTCTTCTTCAGCATTCTCTTCTTTACTTCGTTTTTGAGCCATACGGGGGCAAAGGTAGAGAATTATATATGCCGTCAGAGACGGCTCTCATGATTATAACGTGAACATGATTTCTTTGATCTTCCCTACGAGGGCGCAGGTACAACCTACGCCCAACTATGCATTTTTTTGTAGAAGGGCAAGACAGCAAAACTGGATGCAAAATAAATGCTCCAATGAATAAGCGATTTTTTCGTGTCACTAGATTTTGGTTGGTGAGCTGTAGCACATGTTTGCGCGAGTGAACGTCGAACCATGGTTACTTTTTTAGCAATGAAAAAAGTAATACGAATTCTTATGGTTCGTGCGAAACAAATTCCAAAAAAAAAGGTCTGAGTTCTCACCTCAGACCATTAAACCAACCTCAAGAAATAGAATAATCTAATTGTATTGTTTCACACCATAAATCAACAAGGTTTATCGTGTAGGTATGTATTTCCTTTCAGGATCTCATCTCCGTCATCATCTGACACGGTCAGACGTGACATCTTCATTTCTGAAGAAGGAGTGACATCATCCAATTGTATTTTACGACGTGCGAATGCAGGCACTTTTGTCATCTCGGCAATCCATTCCGAATTTTGCATACGGCTTGGATTGACATTTATAGCTGGCGCCGCAGGCTCCTCACGCATACGCTGGGCTTCTTTCTCTTTTAGTGACCGACGGATCTCCTCACGTTTTTCCATATCATCAGTACGCATATACGGATCGCTGTAGGTATGCCTTGGCTTTTCCACTGGGGATTCCTTCGGCATGATGACAGGCTCCATATCCATAGGGTGTTCATTGGTGATTTCAAATTCATCAGGATCGGCCATCGTTTTGGCTGTGATACCCATGTCTTCATCGATGCCAACAAGGATTTTCTGTGTATCATGTTTTTCCCCCTTCATCATATTCTGCTCAAATCCTGTAGCGATGATGGTCACAGAAAGTTTTTCACCAAGGGATTCGTCCACACAATTGCCCCAGATCAGGTCAGTTCCATACCCTGCTTCTGCCTGGATGTATTCGGTGATCTCAAATACTTCATCCATCGTCACTTCAACACGACCGGAAGAAATATTGAGCAGGATGTGCTGCGCACCGCGAATATCATTATCCTCAAGAAGTGGAGAATTTAGTGCTGCCTGAACGGCCTTGCGTGCTCGGTTTTCACCTTCAAACGTAGCGGTACCCATGATGGCTACACCACTATCTCTCATGACCGTATTGACATCTTCGAAGTCCACATTGACATACCCTTCCATCGTGATGATCTCTGCAATGCCTCTGGCAGCAGTAGTCAATATATTATCTGCGCGGCTGAATGCATCAGACAGCTTGAGATCTCCATGCAAGTCCCTTAATTTATCATTCGATATCACGATGAGCGCATCTACATTGGCTTTCATTTCTTCCAATCCTTCCAGTGCTTGTCTTTTCCTGCGGCTACCTTCAAAGGTAAATGGAAGGGTCACAATGCCCACCGTCAGGATATCTGCCTCGCGCGCAGCTTTAGCAATGATAGGGGCAGCACCGGTACCGGTACCTCCACCCATGCCTGCTGTGACAAACAACATCTTTGTGCCATCAAGAATAAATTGGCGGATCTCGTCAATAGACTCTATGCAGGCTTGTTTGCCCATTTGTGGTCTTGACCCTGCTCCACGGCCTCCGGTCAGTTCCGGGCCGAGACGTATTTTAACAGGAATCGCACTGGTTTCCATCGCCTGATTGTCTGTATTGCAGATTGCAAAATCGACCCCGGTGATTCCTTGCTTATGCATATAACTGACCGCATTACTTCCTCCTCCTCCTACACCGAGGACTTTGATGATGCTCTTTTCTACTTTTGGTATATCGAATAACATGATGACTGAGTTTTAGATTTGGTATTATAATTTGATCCTGATATGTTGTCGTATTAGAGAAAATCCTGGTCCGGTGTAGCTTCGAAAAATTCTTTCGTCTTATTCAAGAGCTTGTCATACCATTTTGGCCCGGTCCGCTCTTCCATCAATTCCTGTTCTGTATCTGCAAGTGCCTTTGGTGCATCAGCCTCAGTTTTGATCGATTCCGGTGCTTTGGTATTGACCATTTTATCTGTTTCATCAATCACATCAGGCGTTGACAGACCATGAATAATCAATCCGATGGCCGTAGCATATATCGGACTGGATACATCATCACGTTGGCGCGAAGCGATATGCTCAATCGGCAAACCAACACGTGCACTCATCCCAGTACGGTACTCTGCCAGTAGGTCTACTTTACTGAGCAATGCGCCTCCTCCTGTCAGTACGATACCGCCGATAAGTTTACGCTCATATCCAGATTTTTTAATCTCTACTCTCACCAGTTCAAGGATCTCTTCCATTCTGGCCTGTATGATCAGGGAAAGATTCTTTTCTGATATCTCCTTATAATCCCTGCCATTGAAACTAGGGATGGTAATAATCCTGTTGTCTACAATACACTCAGCCAGGGCAGAACCAAATTTTTTCTTCAGCTTTTCAGCCTGCTCGTACATCACTGTACATCCCTCTTTGATATCCGCTGTGATGACATCACCTCCGAAAGGAACGACTGCTGTATGGCGTATGATACCTTCCTGGAAAATGGTGATATCCGTGGTACCTCCACCAATGTCAACTAAGGCAACTCCGGCTTCTTTTTCTTCCTCACTCAATACCGCTGCTGCAGAAGCAATTGGTTCAAGGACAAAGTCAGCCACTTTGAGTCCTGCCTTTTCTACACAGCGCTCTATGTTTTTGTGCGCAGACAATTGCCCGGTCACCACATGAAAGTTGCCGATCAGGCGATGGCCGCACATACCTACAGGGTCGAGTATTCCTTCCTCATCATCTACAGTGTATTCCTGTGGAAGGATGTGCAAGATTTTATCACCGGGAGGCAATGCCAGTCTGTACATATCATCCAGCAGTGTCTGCAAATCTGATTTAGCAATCTCTTTGTCTGCATCCGCAAGGGTGAGAATCCCCTGATGTTGCAAACTTTTAATATGCTGACCAGCAATCCCGGCATACACCTCCAATATCTCCATCCCGGCGCTCTTCTCTGCCTGGATCACCGCCTCTTCAATAGAGCGAACGGTTTTATCAATATTGGCTACGACGCCGCGACGAACTCCTTCAGAAGCCACTTTTCCAACACCCAGGATTTCGATACTCCCGTATTCATTACGGCGGCCGACCATGACGCAAATTTTGGTTGTCCCTATATCAAGGGCGACAACCGTCTTGGACTTTTGAATTTCTCTGTATCTCATGAGGAAAAAATTTATTGGTTTAATCTTTTTTTTGCTACGATCTGCCCTGCAAACCGTGTATCGATATACGAATAGGCATCCCATCCAGTAGAAGGAAGTGCTTTTTTATATAATTTTTGTATGCGTTCAGCTTTATCTTCAAGTGCTTCTGTATTCCCTATCAGAATCCTTGATGGACCCAGACGAGGTACCAGCCATATCTTCTCTATTGACTCCACATAGATCTGATCGATTAGTGAACCCATAAATTCATCTTGCTGCAACAACGAGGTAATCTTAAACAAATCATCCACTGGCCATTGCTTCACATCTGTTGTGGCAGGAAAATTTCCATTGACAAGAGGCACTCTGGCTGTAAAGTGTCTTGATACAGGCATCATGACAGTATCTGTATCGATGTACCAATGTCTGCCACTGTTATCCACAACACGCATCAGCGGCATTCGCTGGTGCAGATTCAAAATCAACCTACCTGAAGAGCTCATATACACATCTGCCTGTCGTACATACGGATTCGTCAACAAAAAATCTTCTACGCTCCGCATATCGACCATATCAATCGGAAGGCCTGTCATGGGTCCAAACTTTTTGGATACCATGCTGACAAATTCTTCCGGAAGAATCAGGTTATTCCCTTTCTCCAGCAACACCACCTCTGCTTCTACTCCCTTAATGACTTCTCCTGCCTGAAACCGCGCAGCTGTCAGCGTCACCCCTGTCAGCACGGTCAGCACGATGAGCCATGCAAAAGCTTTGATTCGATGTTTACTTTTTTCTTTCATTCGTTATATAATTTCCTGATCAGTTCAGGAATATGTTTATCAAGGTCACCTGCACCAAGCGTAATAAAAACACCCGGCTTCTTTTTTAAAATCCATTCCACCCAACTATCACCCGGACACCATTTTTTATTCGGGTTCTTCATCAGATCAAATATTGATTGGGAACTTACACCTTCAATTGTTTCTTCTCTTGCCGGATAGATATCAATGATTACTGGATAATCCAGCATATCCAGCGCTTCTGCAAATCCCTGTGCCAGGTCTCTCGTCCTGGAATAAAGATGTGGCTGAAATACACCTGTGACCGGTCCACCAAATGTTTCGCGCGCGGCGGTAATCGCTGCTACCAATTCCTCCGGATGATGCGCGTAATCATCAATGAATACATGCTCACCATCTTTATACCTGATTTCAAACCTCCTGGATACACCTTTGTAACCAGGTAATGCTTGTTGTAATTTATTTTCCTCCGCACCTAACTTCAAAGTCATCGCACATGCTGCTGTGGCATTGAGCACGTTATGTCGCCCGGGCATTAATAAATCGAGGTCATCTATCTTCCCGTTAGGTGTGATAAGATTCCAATGCCATATTCCATTTTCAACTTTCAAATCAGCGGTGTGATAATCACCCTCCTCCAATCCATACGATTTGACAACTACTTGCTTATCTTTTAATTCATTCAGCACATTTTCTCCAATCAACACATCAAGACCATTTCTGTAGAGTAATACACCTCCCGGTTGAATCTGCCTGATAAACTGACGATACCCTTCGAGCATGGATTCATAGGTCCCGTAGATATCCAGGTGATCAGGATCCATGGCGGTGACGACTACCCATCTGGGATGAAGTCTTAAAAAGGATCTGTCATATTCATCCGCTTCGACCACCATTAGTTCTAAGCTTTCACTATGAAAATTTGAATCATAATTAGCAGCAATTCCACCAAGTATAGCCGTATGTTTTATGCCTGCGCTATACAACAGGTAACTAATCATTGAAGACGTCGTCGTCTTTCCATGTGTACCGGCAACGGCTATGGTATCAATGCCTGCTGTGACTGATTCCAATGCTTCAGATCGTTTGACCATCGGCACATTAAACCGGATAAAGTGTGCCTTAAGTCTGCTATCAGAAGGAATAGCTGGTGTATAAATCACAAGGTCAGGATGCCCATCTATTTCCTCCGGATCATCATCAAAATGAATCCTCGCACCTTCTGCTATGAGTGCATCTGTGATCAGCGATGACTGCCTGTCATAGCCACTCACACGAATTCCCCAAAGAATACAACAGCGCGCCAATGCACTCATGCCTATGCCTCCTATGCCCAGGAAATAGATGTGTTCATATTTTCTCAGTCCGATCATGATGCACGATTTGACTGCACGATAGAAAAAATGATATCCGCTATTTCATCTGCTGCCTGTGGCCTTCCGAGCTTCCTGATCTCTGTCTCCAGTTTTTTCAGTTTTTCTGGATGGTCAAGTAAACCAAGCGCCTCTGCAAATGCCCTTTGAGGAGCATCCTTATCCTTGACTAAAAGAGCTGCACCTAATCGCACCAGGGACATGGCATTGTGTGTCTGATGATCTTCCGCTACATAAGGGGAAGGCACCAGAATGACTGCTTTGCCAGTCAGACAAAGTTCACTGATGGTCATTGCTCCTGCTCTTGCGATGATTACATCTGCGAGTGCGTAAGCGAGATCCATCCGGTCGATATAAACGGAAGGACTGACACTATTCAATTTAGCCGCAGGTGTTTCCATATAATCTGCTGCGTAAAATTTCCCAATCTGCCAAAGAACTTGTATATCATTTCGATCTTTTAAAAGATCGTACGATTGTCTTATTGTCTCATTGATTGTACGTGCACCCAGGCTTCCTCCCACAGCTAAAATTGTTTTCTTCGCGGGATCTAATCCGTATAAATTCGCGGCCTCTTGTTTTGATAGCTCATTTTTCAACTGGCTACGCATCGGATTTCCTGTAAAAACAATTTTATCCATCGGAAAAAACTTTTCCATACCAGGATAGGCCACACAAATCTTTCTCGCCTTCTTCGCTAACAGTCTATTGGTTATACCAGGGTAACTGTTTTGTTCCTGCAGTACAGATGGTATTCCCATTCGTGAAGCCACTTTGACCAGTGGACCTGATGCATATCCTCCAACACCAACTACCACATCCGGTCTAAAAGACCTGACGATTGATCTGCATCGGATCATGCTATGAACCACTTTCACCGGAAAGAGGAGGTTGGACAATGTCAGCTTGCGCTGCAAGCCACTGATCCATAATCCTTCAATCGGATAACCGGCTGCCGGGACTTTTTCCATTTCCATTCTTCCTCGGGCACCTACAAACAATATGTCAATGAGCGGGTCGCGTTTCATCAACGCATCGGCTATCGCTATAGCCGGGTATATATGGCCTCCCGTACCACCACCACTAATGATGACTTTCATCGAGAGGTTTTATTTCTACTTTTCCAACATCACTTGCCGACTGTTCGATAAACCGGCTTACACTCAATATGATCCCAAAAGCAATACAGGTGATAAGCATTGATGTCCCTCCTTTACTGACCAATGGCAATGTCAATCCAGTGACAGGCACGAGATTAACGGAGACCGCAATATTGGCAAAGGCCTGAATAACAATATTGAGACACAATCCCATCGCAAGCAAAGCCCCAAATGTCTTTGGACTCCTTGTGACAATGGATGTACATTTTAAAAAGAGAAGAAGGAACAGGCCTATGATAACAAGTCCTCCAAGCAGTCCATATTCTTCACAGATAATAGCATAAATAAAATCCGCATAGGAATAAGGCAGATAATTACGTTGTGTACTTAGTCCAGGCCCCACACCAAACCATCCCCCATCAGCAATCGCAATTTTAGCTTGCTGGATCTGATAGCCACCATCTGCATTATTAAAAAATTCACCGAAACGACTCGTCCATGTCTCAACTCTTATGGCATCCGGAAAAACCATACCGACAAGGACCAGTGCGCCCAGAAATCCTGCACCAAGAAGGATTAACAGGAAAATATATTTTAAATGCACCCTACCGATAAACATCAATGTCATACAGGTGAGGAAAAGTAATAACGCTGTGCTCAGATTGTTAGGGGCTATCAGTCCACAAACCAGGATGATCGGCATCATCAGTGGAAGAAAGGCACTCTTAAAATCTTTTATGACATCCTGCTTCATCGATATCGATCGCGCGATATACATGATCAATGCGATAGCGGCGATATCCGATGTCTGAAAACTTAAACCAATCCCAGGTATTGAAATCCATCTGCGTGCATCATTGATCTCAGGACCAAACAACATCGTATAAAGCAGCAAAGGAATGGAAATAATAAAAAGAATCGGTGCTATCTTGGAGTAAACGGTATAATGTGTATTGTAACACAGGTAGGTGAAAAACAAACCTACCATCGTAATCACGACATGTTTAATAAGGTGTATCTCCGCGTGTCCACCATTGTATTTAAAGGCAATAGTTCCTGTCGAACTATACACAGCGAGGATAGAAGCCAGGCAAAGCAACGCTACGATGACCCAGATGCCTCTGTCACCTTTAAGGTTCTTTGCGATATGTATGGCTTTATACATCTGTTAATGCACTAAATTCTTTTTTAAACTGATCTCCCCTGTCCTTATAATCCCTGAACAAGTCAAAACTTGCACAGGCCGGAGATAACAATACCGTATCACCGGAAGATGCATGCGAAGCAGCTCGACGGACTGCTTCGCGCATCGTTGTAGTTTCTGATAAAAAGTAGACCTCTGTCGAAAAAGCATCAATTAATTTTTTATTGTCAATGCCAAGACAAATCAATGCCTTGACTTTATTTTTCACCAGGTCCATAATAGGCCCGTAATCATTTCCTTTATCCTGACCACCTGCTATCCAGATGATCTTTGACTTCATCGCTCCCAGTGCATAGTAGACTGCATCTACATTGGTGGCTTTGCTGTCATTGATATACTTAACCCCATTATGCGCTCCCACCAATTCCATCCGGTGAGATTCATTCACAAAGGACTCAAGCGATGCCTGCAAACTTTCTGCAGGGCAACCTGCCAACAATGCTGCTCTCGCAGCGGCAAGCACATTAACCTGGTTATGTTTTCCCATCAATCTTGAAAGGGAAAGATCAAGTACCAGATCATCTTTAACATACACCTGCTCATCCCCAATCAGATCCGTCTCCCGCATTGACCACAACCTCGCTTCACGCTGTCCGGATGTAACCTTTGCTACTGTCACGATATCCATGGCATTGTAGATCAAGGTGTCATCTTCTTTCATATTCCGCACGATCCGCATTTTCGCTTCCGCATACTTGTCCAGGTTGTATTCGTACCTGTCCAGGTGATCGGGCGTAATGTTGAGCAGAATAGCAATCGTTGGTCTGAATGTTTCAACATCTTCCAGTTGAAAACTACTCAGCTCACAGACATACCAATCTGCACTATGTGCTGCGAGAAAATGACAAAACCCTTCTCCAATATTTCCAACTTTGGCTGCCTTCATCCCTGCCGATTCAAGAAAGTGATGACATAAGCCAGTCGTAGTGGTTTTACCATTGCTGCCGGTGATCCCAATGATCTTACCTTCAGCATTGCGATAGGCCCACTCTATCTCCCCTATGATTTCCTTTCCTGCATCTGTCAGTGTTCGCAGCACCTCGCTATTGTTTGGTATCCCTGGACTTTTGATGATGATGTCACACGCCACCAGTCTTTCAAGATCATGTCCCTTTTCTTCAAAAGGGATTTTATGTTGTTCTAATATTTCTTTTCGCTCTGCTTTAATCTCCATGCCATCACTGACCCACACTTCATGCCCTCTTGACTTGGCCAGTAAGGCTGCTCCTATACCACTGATGCCTGCACCCAGCACGCCTACTTTCATATACATCCTACCTTACTTTTAAGGTAATCAGCGTGATCACAGCGAGCATCACACCTACAATCCAGAAACGGGTTACAATTTTTGCTTCATGCATACCTAATTTCTGAAAGTGATGGTGTAGTGGAGACATTCGGAATATCCGTCGTCCTTCACCATATTTCTTTTTGGTGTATTTAAAATAATACACCTGTATCATTACAGACAGAATTTCTATCAGGAATATCCCGCACAAGACCGGGATCAATAATTCTTTGCGAAGCGCTATCGCCATGACTGCGATGATGGCACCGATGGTCAAGCTCCCTGTATCGCCCATAAAAACCTTAGCAGGAAATGAATTATACCACAGGAATCCGATACAAGCGCCGAGAAAACAAGCACTAAACACCACCAACTCCCCTGAGTAAGGGATAAAAAATATATTGAGATATTCAGCGAGCAAGACATTACCACTTACATACGCAAGAATGACAAGGGCTAAGGCAATGATAGCTGACGTTCCGGTGGCTAATCCATCAAGACCATCAGTGAGATTCGATCCATTACTTACTGCGGTCACAATGATGATCGTCAGTGGGATGAAAACAATCCATATCCAATCCGTAGCATGTCCGCCAATAAATCCCACGAGTGATTTGTAATCAAACTGATTTCCTTTTAGAAAAGGAACATTTGTCAAAGAGGTTTTGCAATACACCATTTCTTTCACGCCGCCCGGGACCGAAGCATCAGCAACTCTTACCTGTGAGATCACTTCATATCCGTTTTTCGCAGCTTCTTCAGGTGTAAACCTCACGACTATATCATGATGAAAAAGCATTGTAAGCCCTACTATTAAACCCAGGACAATCTGGCCAAACAATTTGAATTTGACTTTGAGTCCTTGCTTGTTCTTTTTGAACACTTTTATGTAGTCATCAATAAAACCGATGACGCCCATCCACACTGTAGTGAGTACCATCAGGATGATGTATACATTATCCAGGCGTGCTACTAAAAGGCATGGGACCAGAATAGCCAGCAAAATGATCAGGCCGCCCATCGTAGGGGTTCCTTCCTTTTGCTTCTGTCCTTCAAGGCCGAGATCACGTACCGTCTCTCCTATCTGTAATCGTTTCAAAGAACGTATGATCCTGTTGCCAAGCAATAAGGATATAATCAGTGACAACATGATGCCAACACCCGCTCTGAAAGAAATAAATCTGAACAGGCCCGCCCCAGGCAGGTCAAATTCCAGATCCAGATATTCAAAGAGGTGATAAAGCATTTTGTTTCAATTCATTTTGTTCATTCATTCTCCTGAAAACGCAGATGCTAGCGGGTGGCCTCATGAACTTTTCCATGCAAGGATTCACCCGCTGCAACTGCTAAAACCAACCTGAGAATGATAATAGAACCTATCTTATATATCTTTTATGTCAGCGCTTCCGCTAACACTTTTTTGTCATCAAATGGAAAGCGGTGACCGTTTATTTCCTGGTATTTTTCATGCCCCTTTCCTGCGACCAGGAGTATATCTCCCGGACTGGCCATCATCACACCCGTGCGGATGGCTTGTTTTCTGTCGGCTATCCTCAACACAATAGCTTGTTTGTCTGCCGGCACACCTGGCCACATCTGATCCAGAATATCTTCAGGATTTTCTGTCCTTGGATTATCTGATGTCAGGATGACCTGATCTGAAAGCATTGCTGCAATCCTCGCCATTTCTGGCCTTTTAGTCCGGTCCCGATCTCCCCCACATCCAACGATGCAGATGATTCGGGCCCCGATTTGACGAACCTGGATTAGAGTGCTCAGTACGTTGTGCAGTGCATCCGGTGTATGCGCATAATCTACCACTGCAAATACTTGTTTGCTGCCCGTCACAAGATCAAAGCGACCTTCTGCCGGTTGTAGTTTGCTTAACCCGGTCAGTACCTGTTCACGATCTTCTCCCAGCAGTAATGCTGCACCATAAATGGCCAGGAGATTAGATGCGTTGAACTTTCCAACTAACCGTACATGCAATGGTATTCCGTTTACGTCCAGCTGCAAGCCGTCAATACGGTTTTCAATAACGCGCGCCCTGAAATCTGTCATTCTGGTAAGACTGTAATTTGAGACCTTAGCAACAGTATTCTGTACCATGACTTCAGCGTGCTTGTCATCCGCATTGATTAAGGCAAACGCCTGAGCACTCAATCCATCAAAAAATATTTTTTTCGCTTGTATGTATGTTTTAAAATCACCGTGGTAATCCAAGTGATCATGCGTGATATTGGTAAAAATGGCTCCATCCCATTTAATTCCATCCACCCGATGCTGAACCAAAGCATGACTACTCACTTCCATAAAAGCATGTGTACATCCCGCTTCGACCATTCTCGCCAGTGTTTCCTGCACTGCCAGTGCATCCGGTGTTGTGTATCCGGTGGCTTCCACCTCATCGCCGATCCTGTTTTCAATCGTCGACAACAAACCACATTTGTATCCCAACTCTGAAAAAAGTCTGAATAACAATGTCGCTACGGTTGTCTTTCCGTTTGTTCCTGTCACACCAACTATCGTTAATGCTGAGGAAGGAAACCCATAAAATGCACTTGCTATCAATGCCAGTGCGTTGGCCGAATTTTCAACAAGGATCAGGCACACGTGATCACTGAGATTTTCTATTTTCTCCTCAGCTACCACACATACAGCTCCACGATCTACCGCCATGTCAATGAACTTGTGTCCGTCGGTCGCTCTTCCTTTCACTGCTACAAAAACGGACCCCAGCACTACTTTTCTTGAATCAAAGTGAACCGCTTCCACAGCTTTGTTCACCTCTCCTCGTATTTCTTTTACACGGATGTTGACGATCAACTCTTTGATAGTCATATCACCCTAATGTCAAATGAATCGACGATCCTTTTATAATGGGCTGTCCGCTCTGCACCGACTGACCCTTGACTCGTCCTACTCCATGATAACTTACTCTGATGCCTCGGTTCTCCAGGAGATATACAGCATCTCTGATTCCCATCCCATGTAATTCAGGGATCATATTTTTTTCCAGGACGTCCTTCACTTCCATTCCAATTTCTTTGCCACCGGTGAGACGTGCCCATTCTCCCTGTCCTTCGACTTCCGTATCCATAGATAATTCATCGATGAGTTCACTGAGTTCATCTTTCTGTGACCATCCGGCGAGTCTCATGCCTTCACGATAAGCTACCGTATCAGGCAATTCTGTTTCTGCCAATAATTCCCTATTGATGCCCATGCAACGGTCAGCAATCTTTCTGAATATGGGAAGCGCAGATGTTGAGCCATAATATCCGCCGACCACTGGATCATACACCATCACGATGCAACTGTACTTCGGTTTGTCCGAAGGAAAATAGCCTGCAAACGAAGCCATATATTGTTTACGCGGACTGTTCGGATCATAATAATCTGTACGCGCTGTACCCGTCTTGCCACTAAACATGTAGTGGTCGGGCTTGTATTGTTTTGCTGTTCCTCTTTCAACTACACCAAACAGCAGCGCTTGGGCTTTTTTGATAGTTGTTGAAGATGCTATTCTACTATCTACTACTTCTGGTCTGAAGCGCTTTATCGTTCTTCCTTCTCTTGTGATCTCAGAGACGATATACGGTTTCATCATTTTTCCATCATTCGCTACTGCGTTATAAAATCTCAGGATCTGTAAAGGTGTCATTCTGCACTCATATCCTGTCGACATCCATGGCAGTGTCGTTCCACTCCATCGATCTTCCTTTTTAGACGGATCCTTCATCATCGGAGCGCCTTCACCATCCAGTTCGATACCTGTTGGTTCGTGCAAATGCATTTCACGGATCCGTTTGACAAACTGTCCAGCGCGACCATCCCGACCATAATATGCCTGCACAAGGCGGGCAATACCTACATTGGACGAAAGCTCAAAAGCTTCAGCGAGATCACTTTGATAGATGTCATGCGGCTTGGAATCTTTCATGGTTCGGTCAAAAAACCTTCCGGAACCTCCACCGAGATCAACAACTGTATTCGTATCAGCACCTTCATCTTCCAGCAACGCCATGGTGCTAGCCAACTTAAAAGTTGAGCCTGGCTCTGAAGAAAATCCTACTGCATAGTTATAATCCTCATCATACCCTGCTCCTCTCTTTCCACCAAGGTTAGCTATAGCTACGATAGCCCCTGTCTCCACATCCATCACAATGGCAGTGCCCATCTTGCCTGCACTTTTTTCAAGTCCCTCGAGCAATGCATACTCCGCGATATCCTGAATTTCAGGATCGATAGTCGTCACTATATCTGCGCCTCTTTGTCCTTCGAGATCATCAAGATCACTCACGGGAATCCATGCTCCACCGGTCACTCTTTGCATCAGGCGTTGACCTTCTTCTCCTTTGAGATAACTATCAAATGTTCGTTCGAGTCCTATTTGTTGGGCGTTCTCACGATCAAGACCAAGTGTTCTGCTGGCTAATAGTTTGTAAGGTTTCACTCTTACATGTTGGCGATCGATGATCAATCCACCTTTGTTCTTACCCAATCTGAAAATAGGGAAGGTTTTTATGTTCTCGAGATCACGAATACTTACTCCTTTCGCAAGCAATGCATACCTGTCCCCGTTTCTTCTTTTTTGAATGAGCCAATCCCTCATCTGGGTTTTGCTCACGGATGTATTGACATATTTTGTGAGGTAATAGGCAAGGCTGTCTACGTTGGCCTTGAAAATATCTTCGCGTAATCCCTCGGCTTTAAAATCCACATGCAGATCAAAAAAGGGCAGCGAGGTAGACATTAAACTTCCATCTGCGGCCAGTATATCACCACGGTCTGCGATGATCGGCATGTATTTGAGATAGAGACTATCTCCCATGTTCCGCCATTGCTCCCCTTCCACGATTGAAATCGTTGCAGCTTTATAAAAGAGCAGACAAGCGACCCCTACCATCGCAAGTGCGACGACATAAACACGGATCAGCAATTCTCTCTTTATATCCTTCATCGATTGGGGGGCTACAGATGTATTATCTGATGACCACTGGATTTTGTGTTAAAAAATGAAGGTCTTGTTCTGCGACACTGCGCTCGATCATTGTAGGGGTGGATTGATACATCAGATCCGACTTTACGGTCATGTATCTCCATCGTTGTTCTCTCAATTCATGCTGTAGAGTCTGTACCCTTCGCACATTGCGTTCGGCAAAGTGTACATTCCCGATATAGAGTACACCCAATCCACACAGGAAGTACAGGAACGGAAGATTTTTATAGATCATCTTCGTGCCCAGCAACCGATACAATGAATTTTTAATTGGCATACTTTTCGCAGTAACTTATTGATGAATGGTCTGTGGTGTTGTTTTTATTAGTTGATGTGTTTATTAGTTGATGTGTTTATTAGTTTATTCTTGCTTATAAGCTTATGGAGCTTATAACTTTATCCACTCTTTCTTCTTTCTTCTCTCACGCCTCACAACTCACAACTCACAATTTCTCCGCTATCCTGAGTTTTGCGCTCCTCGAGCGCGGATTCACTCGCTGCTCTTCTTCATCGGGTTCAATCGGTCGTTGTGTGATCACTTCCCATATTTCTTTTCTTCGTCCGAACAAATCTGTATCAGGTTCTCCTTCGAAATTTCCTGACTTAAAATATCTTTTGACCAACCTGTCCTCCAGCGAATGATAAGAGATCACTGCTATTCGTCCTCCCGGTATCAGCACCTCGTGTGCGCTCTGCAGTAATGCTTTCAGCGCGCCCATTTCGTCATTGATCTCTATCCGCAGGGCCTGAAACAATTGAGAGAGGTATCTCATTTTCAGCCCCTTCACACATTGATCCGCTACATCTGCCAGTTGGCCTGTCGTACTGATCTGACTTCCTGCTCTTGCGCTGACAATATGTTGGGCCAGTGTGCGTGCATTCGTTACTTCTCCGTATTTCGAGAATACATCTTGTAACTGAGCTGCGGAATACTGATTGACAACATCTGCTGCTGAAAGAGACTGCTCTCGGTTCATGCGCATATCGAGTGGTTCATCATACCGGTACGAAAATCCTCTTGAGGGATCATCAAACTGGTGAGAAGAGACACCCAGATCTGCGAGAATTCCGTTGACGCGGCCGTTGACTCCGTAATATTTCATCCACCGGGTGAGGTATCGGAAATTGGATTGAATCAGGGTTACGTTTTGGTCTCCCCAGAGATTTGCTTCTGCATCTTCGTCCTGGTCAAAAACAAACAGATGACCTTTGTCATCCAGGCGATGTGCTATTTCTTTGGCATGGCCACCTCCGCCGAAGGTGACATCCACATATATTCCATCCGACCCGATATCGAGTCCATCAAGGGATGGGCCCAGCAATACCGGCACGTGATATTCACTCATCCGACCCTTTGGTCCTGAGATGGGCTATCTTTTGTGCGAGGGCTGAAATATCAGCCGGCTCTGCATTGACTATATCTTTATAGGCTTCAGCATTCCATACCTCGAGATATTCTCCGACGGCGGTGATGATGAGGGTCTTGTCAATAGCTGCGTAGTCAAGTAAAATCTTCGGTAGTAGTATCCGGTCAGCTTTATCCGGGGTGAACTCGGTAGCACCTCTGTAGAAGTACCTTTTAAACTGTCTGACTTCGGGGAGATATTCATTGAGGCCCTGGACTTCATTGAGCTTTACTGTCCAGACATCTTTTGGAAAAAGATAGAGGCAACGTTCAAAACCTCTATTGGCCACAAATTCGCGTGAGTTGTTTTCGCCCAACTGATTGAGGATGGCCGAGGGCAGCTTTAGCCTGCCTTTATCGTCCAGTTTGCATTCATATTCCCCAAAAAAGTTGGTCTTCATTCCATTCTCGGTCTTGTAACGACGTAAATGTAGATAAACCTCCCACTTTCTACCACTTTCTCCCACCGATTATTTTTAAAAAACCACCGGAAAACTTCATCTCGGGTGGTGGGCATTCACAAATTAGTGAAACGCTGTACTTAAAAAGAGTATATTATATATTTTATTAATGTAAATATATAACAAATATATATAATGCAATACTTCCTGAAAATAAATTTTATAGATATGGTAGGTTGTTTAAATATAAGATATGTATAATATATAAGGCTGAGGCGAAGGCTGAGGCGAAGAGACTGCCAAGCCAATTCCCTAGTCTACTATGAACTGTCATGTCCCAAATTAGATTGACAGAAGGTTTTCCTTGCCGTTGAAAACGGCATTTGTCACTGCTTCCTGAAGATGATCTTTTGATTTGTCTTCCGAGGATGTAGGTCAACCTACGCCCAGCTTTGGTCTTTCTGCCAACTTTGCTTGTTCTTCAAACTTTGGTCTTTCTTGCCGTTGCAAACGGCATTTGTCACTGCTTCCTGAAGATGATCTTTTGATTTGTCTTCCGAGGACGTAGGTCAACCTACGCCCAGCTTTGGTCTTTCTTCCAACTTTGGTCTTTCTTCCAGCTTTGGTCTTTCTTCCAACTTTGGTCTTTCTTCCAGCTTTGGTCTTTCTTCCAACTTTGGTCTTTCTTCCAACTTTGGTTTTTTTGTTTTTTTGTTTTTTTTGATCTGCCTTACGAGGATGATTAGGCTTGGCTAATCTCAAAAAACACTCACAACTCACAACTCACAATTCACAATTCACAATTCACAGATCGCCGATCGCAGATCGCCGACCTTCTCCATAAATTTTACATTACCCTATTGAAAGATTTATGCTTAAATTTAGCTGAAACAAAACGGGGATGCCGAAAACCGTCCAGAGTAGGCAAAAATCATACAAACCAACTTGAATGACAGAACAAAAACCAGTACAAAAGAAGGTTACTATGATCCTTATCTGCTTTTTCCTTGGTGGATTTGGTATCCATAGGTTCATGATGGGCTATTCCAATTGGTGGCTCATGCTCATCACTTTTGGGGGATGTGGCATTTGGACGATCATTGACTTTGTCAGGATTATTACCGGAGACATGAAGATGGCTGATGGTAGAGAACTTACACCGTAAAGATAAGGGGAGACCAAACTCCCCTTTTATATTTCATCTATGAGACTAAGTTTTACTTTTGTCATCATTTATTATATAAGAAGTCATAAATTCTTATGTGCTGTCGGTATGTATTTTTTTATGTCTGTCCTTATCAAACTTTTCTTGGGCCTTGATTTTACTATTCCATGTCTTTGGCGGATGGCGTTTGGTTTCGAATGTCCCGGGTGCGGTCTCACCACCGCCTTTATAGCATGCCTCAAACTAAACTTTGAGCGCGCATTCATTATAAACCCCTTGATTTTTATCGTTATACCCGCAGCCCTAATTTATATTGTAAAAGATATCTCCCATTTCAAAAACAATATTTTCATACCCTCCTGATATTTTAATACCCCATTCCAATCCCAAATATTAATCCTAAACCTTCACCCCCACTTCCTTGACCTAAGGCTCAGCCTAAATAATAAACTTAACCCAGTCCCTCTCCTTCACCTCAGCCTTAGCCTTATCCTTATCCTTATCCTAAATCTTCGCTCCCGCCTTCATCCTCCGGGGCTTGAACACCGAACTCATGCGCAGATTGAGCACGCCAAGGATAGCTTCTTTAATAATGCCTGTATGCATTTTGCTGACGCCAAATTCACGCTCCACAAACTGGATAGGTATTTCCTTCAGAATAAATCCAGCTCTGTAGGCCAGGTATTTCATGCCGATCTGAAAGGCATATCCCACAAAGCGGATCTTATCTAAGTCAAGTGTCTCCAGTACCTCACGCCGATAACACACAAATCCTGCTGTCGGATCCATGATGGGCATGCCGGTGATGATCCTGGTATATAAGGAGGCACCTTTAGATAAAATGAGTCTGTCCTTTGGCCAATTCACTACCCCACCCCCTGGAACATATCTTGACCCTATGGCCACGTCAGCCCCACCTTCAGCACAGGTCTGATGTAACCTTAACAGGTCAAATGGAGGATGTGAGAAATCGGCATCCATTTCGAAAAAATACTGGTAGTCGCGCTCGAGTCCCCACTTGAACCCATATATATATGCTGTACCAAGTCCAAGCTTTTTTTCCCTTTCGATCAGGAAGATAAACGGACCGTAATCCTCCTGCCTTTCCCGCACAATATCGGCTGTCCCATCCGGAGAGCCGTCATCAATAATGAGCAGGTGGAACTGACCTTCCAATGCCATTACAGCATCAATCATGCGACCTATATTCTCCTTTTCTTTGTAGGTAGGTATAATGACAAGCTTATCGGACAAATCGGTCGGTTTAAGTCGGTAAATATAGTGTTTCCTCCGTGCATGTTGCTAGCTCCCATACCCGAGGATTTTCCCTTCAAAAGGGAAGGGATTTCATAAAACTAGATGCTCAACGATGCAAATCAAACCAATTGTTAGTAGATAGTTTGTACTAGGTAGTAGGTAGTAGGTAGTTTACAATAGGCAGCGCCCCATCAGCAAATGATCACCGATCGCAGATCACCGATCACCGTTACCCTAAGAACCCAACATTTCTAAAACCGCGTTAACAATCTCCGCTGCATTGGGCTTCGAGAAATAATCTCCATCCGATCCATAGGCAGTCCTGTGTGCTTTTGCGGTCAGACAACGTGGTTTCTGATCGAGGTAGAAATAACCATCCTGCTGATCCATCACATGCTGCATCATATAAGCAGTGCCGCCAGCGGGCACATCTTCATCCAGGAAAAGAATCGTATTCGTTTTACGAAGTGAATGGACGATGACATGCTCGAGGTCAAAAGGAAGCAGCGTCTGGACATCTATCAATTCGACAGAAATACCATAGTCACGCAACATTATAATAGCATCCTGCGCAATCCGAACGCATGAACCATATGTGACGAGGGTAATATCACTTCCTTCCTGCAAAATTTCAGGTCTTCCAAGCGGAACGGTGAAGGTGTCAAGATTGTCAGGACATTGTTCCTTGAGTCTGTAGCCATTGAGGCATTCAATGACAAGTCCGGGCTCACTTCCTTGCATGAGCGTGTTATACATCCCTGCAGCTTGTACCATATTACGTGGCACACATACATGCATACCACGGAGCGCATTTACAATCATCCCCATCGGTGATCCTGCATGCCATATGCCTTCAAGGCGATGACCTCTGGTGCGAATGATCGCAGGTGCTGATTGCATTCCGTTAGTCCTGTATCGCAATGAGGCAAGATCATCCGAGAGCGGTGTCAATCCATAGATCAGATAATCGAGATACTGTATTTCTGCAATAGGTCTCAGTCCTCTCAACGCAAGCCCAATGGCTTGTCCCATGATCGTCCATTCCCTGATGCCTGTATCTACTACTCTGTCTTTGCCATATTTCTCCTGCAAGCCTGCAAATCCCTGATTGACATCCCCGATCTGACCGACATCTTCGCCAAACGCAATGACGCGTTCATCCGATGCGAGCAATTGATCAAAATAACGATTGAGTACCTGATGTCCCGTGATGTTTCCAGATCGCTCACTAAACTGCGCCTGTATGACCGGTACGTCAAGACAACTCCCTTTGCCTTCGGCATAGAGATGCGTATTGAAATCTTTTCGCCCCGCTTCCTGCCAGGTGTCGATCAGTGCATCCAGTGGTGTTGCTGAATAATTAAACTTAGCTGCCAGTATATGTTTAATCCTTGACGCAATGGCTAATAGTTCAGATAAAAGTATTTCATGAGGACTTTGTATTTCACCATATATATGAGAAAGCACTTCTGCATTTTTTATTTCCTCCGGTAACTGATCAAAAATATCAATGAGCAACTGTTTCTTCAAACGCACCGGTCCGATGAAAGCTTCCCAAGCTCTTTGTTTGCATGCGCGTGTATAGGTGATGGCATTTTGGCGGAGTTCATCGATGGCCTCCTGTGTAGCAATACCTGTTTCAACCATCCAGGCAGCCATTTTCAGGATACAATCCATTTCCGTTTCCCACTTGAGTCGCTCAGCTGATTTATATCTTTCATGGCTTCCTGATGTGGAATGGCCGGTGGGTTGCGTTACTTCCTGAATATGAAATACTGCAGGGAGATGATTCTTACGCACTTTCTGAATTCCTCGCTCATACATCTCACACAATCCCGGATAATCCCATGCCTTGCAGGTATAGAGATAAATACCTTCTCCGTTTTCGTCAATATGAAAACCTTCGAGCAGACGTGATATACTTTGCTTGGTGGTCTGCAGCGCAGTGGGAACTGAAATACCATATCCGTCATCCCATACAGAGACAGCCATTGGGACTTTGATCACGGCCGCAGCATTGATGGCTTCCCAGAATACGCCTTCTGATGTACTTGCATCCCCTATCGTCACAAAACAAACTTCATTACCATCCTGGCTCATCTGCATTTGTTTGCCAAGTTCTCCGTGTTTACGATACCATTTGGAAGCTTGAGCGATCCCAACTGCACGAGCCATCTGTCCACCTGTAGAAGAAATATCAGCAGATACATTATAGCGGTCATCTTGTGGCAACCATTGTCCATCCTTGTCTAACAATGGTGTCGCAAAATGGCAATTCATCTGGCGGCCGCCAGAGAAAGGGTCATTGACCGGATCTGCGTACAATTGGGCGAAAAAATCTTCCACTGTGGAAATACCGGAAGCAAACATCCATGTCTGGTCGCGGTAGTATCCCGATCTCCAGTCTCCTTTATTGAAAAACCTTGCGAGTGCTACTTGGGGGACTTCTTTTCCATCGCCCACGATACCAAACTTGGCTTTTCCGCTGAGTACTTCTTTTCGTCCGATGATGCTGGCCTCCCTACTGACACAGCAGATCCAGAAGTCTGACAGGACTTCGCGCACAAATTCATCTTCATGATTCTTGATTTTCTGGAGCTTGAGCTGCTCGGCAGCGACTTCTCTGAGCATAGGTTGAGGTTGGTTGTGGGC
>JBBRDL010000055.1:0-23225 GCA_038203965.1 Chitinophagales bacterium
ATATTCTCCGGCCCCAGCCCATACTTCAGCAACAACTGCTCGGGGGTACCGCTCTCTCCAAAACTATCGTTCACCGCAACGTATTCCTGAGGCGTTGGTTTTTTTCTGGCAAGCAACTGAGCGATACTGTCACCTAAGCCACCATTGCGTTGATGCTCTTCAGCCGTAACGACACACTTTGTTTTGGAAATTGAATCAAGTACGATTTCTTCATCAAGTGGTTTGATGGTATGGATATTAATCAGCTCCGCAGAGATGCCTTGCTCTTTTAATTTCTGCACAGCCTCCATCGCATAAGCGACAAGGTGACCAGTAGCAATGATAGTAACATCGGTTCCTTCTTGCATCAAAATTCCTTTTCCAATGATAAAAGGCATCGACTCAGGCATAAAGATCGGCCATGACGGACGACCAAAACGAAGATACACGGGGCCTTGATGTTCAGCAATGGCTATCGTAGCTGCTTTAGTCTGATTATAATCACAAGGATTGATGACCGTCATGCCCGGAAGCATTTTCATCAACCCGATATCTTCAAGGATTTGATGTGTAGCTCCGTCTTCACCCAGTGTGAGGCCTGCGTGTGATGCACAGATTTTTACATTCTTATCAGAATAGGCAATGGATTGTCTGATCTGATCGTAAACGCGCCCTGTCGAGAAGTTGGCAAACGTTCCAGTATAAGGAATTTTTCCAGCTGTAGCCAAGCCAGCAGCCATACCCATCATGTTTGCTTCCGCCACTCCTGTCTGGATAAAACGTTCCGGAAATACCTTGATAAAAGCATTCATCTTCAACGAGCCCACAAGGTCAGCACATAATGCCACTACATTTGGATATTGCTGTCCAGCAGCCAGCAATCCATCTCCAAAGCCATCACGTGTAGCCTTCTTACCTGTAATCGGAAAATCACTTAGCATATTTGTGTATTGAGATCCACTTTCGCCTAAGCTATTGTAGATTAATTTGAAAATTAAAAGTCAAATCGTCAATCGTAATTTATAGCTATCAGCTATCAGTCGTCAGTGTTGCTTGTGCTGAGCGTAGTTAAAGTATGATCATTTATCTGTGATCCCTGATCAAGTAAAATCATTTTCTGTGAAAATTTTATTTACAATAATTCTGCGTCATCTGCGATCTGTCTATTGTGAATTGTGAGTTCGTAATTCGTAATTAAACGATTCGTAATTAACCAATTCATAATTAATTAATAATCCCCCAGTGTTTCCTCAAGCTGCGTGAGCGCTTTATCTTTCTGTTCATCATTAGGTGCTACGCCATGCCAGTGATGACTGCCCATCATAAAATCAACACCAAAACCCATCTCTGTTTTCATTAGGATGACAATTGGTTGGCCCTTGCCCGTCAATGCCTTCGCTTGTGCCAGGGTGTCAAGTACCTCATCCATTTTATTTCCGTTCAAATGCAGCACCATCCATCCGAAAGCTTTCCACTTTGCTTCCAGATCACCAAGTGACATCACTTCTTTTGTTGGTCCGTCAATCTGCTGACCATTCCGGTCTACGGCAACAATGATATTATCGACCTTGAGATGTGCTGCTGACATCATAGCTTCCCATACTTGTCCTTCCTGTAATTCACCATCGCCTGTCAGTACATAGATGAGGCTCGGGTCTTTATCCATTCGTTTGGCCAATGCTGCACCTATGGCGACAGATAAGCCTTGACCAAGAGAACCAGAAGCTACCCGCACACCCGGCAATCCTTCATGCGTAGTAGGATGCCCCTGGAGTCTGGAATTTATTTTTCTAAAGGTGGCCATTTCGGAAATTGGAAAGTATCCACTTCGTGACAACACACTATACCATACCGGAGAGATATGTCCATTGGAAAGGAAAAACATGTCTTCCCCTTTTCCTTCCATCGAAAAAGGAAGATTATGACGCAGGGTATGGAAATAGAGCGCTACCATATAATCTGTGCAGCCCAGTGATCCGCCGGGATGGCCACTCTGGCATTGGTGGACCATACGGATGATGTCCCGTCTTACCTGGCTTGCTATTTTTTTTAGTTCCTCGTTGGTCGGCATTGCATAATATTTTATTAAAAATTAATCCCCACCTGGTAACTGAGCTGCGCCGTGCTGAGCGAAGTCGACGTGTAGCACAAGGTTAAGTGACAGCAGGTCGAAGCACAGTGGGTAGGAGGTAAAAAGAAGAAGGCAATCTAAAATCAGAGTGCCTTCTTCATGTTGTGTACCGCTGTTGCGGCACGATCGATAAAGTAGTGAAATACTATTTCACTGCTTCAGCAAGAGCAGATCCAGCTTTGAATTTAGCTGTCTTCTTTGCTTTGATCTTGATCGCTTCACCTGTAGCAGGGTTGCGGCCTGTACGTGCAGCACGTTTGCTGGTAGAAAATGTACCAAAACCAGGAAGAGTCACTTTGTCACCTTTTTTGAGTGTCTTTGTGATCGCTTCGATAGTTGCATCAAGTGCGCGGCCAGCATCAGCCTTAGTCAGGTCTGATCCCTTTGCAATAGCTTCAATTAAATCGCCTTTGTTCATTTTCAGCTTATTAATGTTAAATAATATATGAATTCAGGCGTAAATGTAGGTCACCATTATATTAAAAACAAACTTTATACATTAAAAATGGACTGAAATGCCTGATTTTATTGCCTTTTGTCATTTATGCACCCCTAAAACCCTTATTATTGCGGCATGAAGCAAGTTTTGTTCGCCATTTTTATAGCAATTATCGCCCTTTCAGCTCCTGCCTGCAGCCGAAAATCAGGTTGCCCCGCAGATTCCGCCCAGACCAAAGTGGACAAATCCGGTCAGTATAAGAAAAGCAAAACCACCTCCGGATTGCTGCCTCCAAAGAAAAATTACAACGCGAAAAAAGATAGATACAAACCCAAGAAGGAGAAGCATAGTAATTGATAGCCATCAGCTATCAGTCACTTTTCATTCTTCACTTAAAAGGTTGGTGAGCTTGTCGAAACATCATGCTTCGGCTACCTCAGCACATCGCTTTTCACTTAAAAGGTTGGTGAGCTTGTCGAACATCATGCTTCGGCTACGCTCAGCACATCGCTTTTCACTTAAAAGGTTGGTGAGCTTGTCGAACCATCATTTTCCTTCTGCCACGCATTCCCTATCGTATACAACGATAATAGCGTGAAGAAAATAGCGAATCCGGGAAAGACCACCAACCACCATGCTTCAAAATGATTCCTTGATTGCGCCAGGAGTCGTCCCCAGTTTATTTCTTCGGTAGGTAATCCTATCCCTAAAAAAGATAGTGATGTCTCAGCAAGAATCGCAGAGGAAACACCAAATATAAAAGAGATCATCACCGGTCGAAAAGCATAAGGCACGATGTGCCTACCTAGTATCTGCAACGATGGTATATTAAGGATCTGCGCAGCTTTGATATAATTACGCTCTCTCATTTTAAAGACCTCCGCCCGCATATACCTGGCCATGGAAGACCAACGTAGTAATGCAATCGTCAACATCACGACAAGCCAACCTTTCAGCGGAACAATGGCCACTAAAATCAGAATCAGAAACAATCCCGGAAATCCATCAATGATGCTTACTCCTCCCATCACCAGACGATCGATTGGTATAGAAATACGACCAATGGTATTCTTTCCCGTTTTTTGAAATAGAAAAAACGAAGCCACAATGACCAAAGCACTGATCATATATTTCATCAACAAGGAAACCGGCGTAAACCAAAGCAGAAAAACAAATAGGGTAGCTCCAACCAGCAGCAAAAGCTGTAGCCATGTAATTCTCCAATGACTATTGCCCCACCAGGCGGCTGCAGCACCAAGAGGCAATCCAATCAATAAGGCAAGCAACATGGAACCCAGGCCAATCAATAAACTCACTCTGCAACCACGTATCATACCGGACAACACATCTCTTCCCAACGCATCCGTGCCAAGCCAATGTCTGAGATGATTATAGCCAGCCTGCACATCAAATGGACTGATATACGTGCCCGCCTTCAGATCGATGGTGTAATGACTGAATGGAACAGGTGCACGCCAGACAGATTCAAACGAGGTGGTATTCCAGTCGACAGGCGAATGTGACGGATGTGCTGTTGATAATCCTGATTCAGAAACGTTTGTAAAAATTGGAAAATAAGATTGACCTTCCAGCTTGCAGTAATAAGGTTTTTCGTTGGCAACCAACGGGCCAAAAAGAGCAAAGAAGGCAACAATCATCAAAAAAATCCATGCACATCGGGCAGCTAATCCGGATGACCATCCCGGAAGAGCACGTAGAAAAGAGATCAGTCTTTTCATGATTCCATGGATTTTACTCTGGGATCAGCCCATTTGTAAATGATGTCAGTGAGGATGTATGCGAATACAGTAATACCTGCGCTAAACATCAGTATTGGAAATACGACAGGCCAATCACGAGCCATCAGACTGGTATACATCAGTCGTCCCATACCCGGGATACTAAAGATCACCTCAATGATCAACGAACCGGAAAGCAAAGCAGGCAATGCGCCTCCGATCATAGTGATCATCGGAAATAAAGCATTACGAAAAACATGTTTACGCAGGATCGTTTTTTCAGAGACACCCAGTGTGCGTAGCGACAACACATAAGGTTGAATCAATTGATGCATCACGGATTGCTTCATCTGCCTGGACACATAAGCGAGGGAACCCAATGCCAGGCATAGTACCGGCAATGTAAGATGCATTAACAGGACTCCCCATTTTGTAAATATATTTCCTGCCGTATGATATGGCCCGAGCCCACCCGCAGGAAAGATTGTAAGCCATTCGCCCGAAGAAAGAAAATAAATAAACAAGGTGGCTAACCAAAAAGAGGGTAGGGCAAACAGGGCAAATAATTTTATATTAATCCATCTTTCGATTATGGAACCATCATGGATTCCACTCCACATGCCGATCCACATACCAAGCACAATAGCAAAAATGAATGCGATACCATTGAGCAGTAAAGTCCATTTCAGTGCATCAACTATTTTTGCCCAGGCGTTTCTGCCATCGATAAGGGAAGTGACAGGTTTAAACGTTAGAAAACCTGTAAGCCACTGGTGATATTGGTTTTGACCACCATGCCAATAAATGGATGGCAGCCATTCAGAAGTAGAAAGTTTTTTTGGTCCTTTGACCAATTGGTCAATACCAGCATTTAAATTATGGATGATGATGTTATATTCAGTATTGCCACTTTCATCCGGACCCGTTAAAGCATGAAGACGAAGGATGGTATGATGTGCTGAAAACAGATCATGGTTATTCAATATTCCATGAATAGACAGGCAAAATTGATTGGCGATGTCAGACGTGTCAGCTTTAGGGCAAGCATATTGAAGTCCGGATATCAACTGGCGATACAAATGCATTGAAGCCTCTTTGTTTTTAGAAGCCTCAATCCACTTTTCAACTGTTCTTCGATCTTCAATTGGTACAATGCGATATAGCGAATCTGGATAATATCCTGGCAGCACACCTATGTAAAAAACGGGCAGATCAAGACCCCGCTTTAAAGCTACTTTGTTGTAGGCTGTACGTTGAATCAAAGGATTGGAAGAAGAGGAGTATTTTGAATCATCAAT
The DNA here is from genome assembly GCA_038203965.1 of Chitinophagales bacterium. GTDB lineage: Bacteria > Bacteroidota > Bacteroidia > Chitinophagales > Saprospiraceae > Opimibacter. The sequence goes on from JBBRDL010000055.1 coordinate 5,587, forward strand.
ACTCAGGTAATCCAGTATTTCATCACCTGGCACTAGTTTGCTCAGGCCAAAGGCAATCATTGAAATAATCCCAAGCAGAAAAAGTGCATGGACAAAGCGCTTAAGCAGGGTCCTCGTCATGGCATTGCTTTAAGAGCCTGATGGTTTCAATAGATTTTCAAAATAGCCTGGCCTGCGCGAAGAAGTCTGGAGTTGAATATTTTTGGAAGCAATGATTCGTTCAAGCGGAACGTACAGGAAAATCGCCGGCTGTTCCTTGTATAGGATTTCCTGAAATTTTATAAAAAGCTCATCTCTTACCTTCTTATCTTCAGTGGTCCGTAGTTGTTCAATCACATCATCTAAAGCTTCCGAATGAAATCCACTGCGGTTGCTACCACCATTGAAATCATTGGAGGAGTGCCATAAGGCAAATGGATCATCAAGACTTGCCGATGCTGGCAGACGCAATGGCATCAATTCATAATTATACTGACGTATCATCTGTTGCAGCTCGCTCGGATCCACAACGACAAGGTCAATATCAAAACCTGCTTTCTTTGCATTTTCCTTGACGATATTAGCTATCGTCATACCTTCCACTTTATTCGTGACCGTTATGTTCAGTTTCAGTTCTTCAAGCTTGCCGGCGATGATTTTATCCGGGGTGCCATTGCCATTGGTATCGCTCCATCCGGCTTCCTTAATCAATTGCAATGACCGGTTGATATCCTGTTGAATCGGTTTTAATTCTTTTGCATAATAAGCTTTGCCCGGATGAATGGGTCCGATAGTCCGCTGCGCAAATCCTTCCATGACCTGGTTTAAGATACCATCGTAATCAATGGTATACGCTAAAGCCTGTCTGATTTTAGGATCAGCCAAAATGGAATCACGATTGTTGAGTTCAATATAATTAACTTGCATAATGGCCGGTGTTGCAAATTGCAATTTTTCGCTCCACTCGGGATTGTCCTTTAGATTTTGAAAAGCAGCTACAGGGACCTCTGCCATGACATCTATTTCACCTGATTTAATAGCGGCCTCGGCTGCTGCAGCATCAAGAATGATTCGATAGGTTATATTGGTTGGATAAGCCTGCAACAATAGCGGGGCATTTTCAATTTTATCACCCCACCAGTTTTGCTTTCGCTTGAGTCGTATAAATTCTCCGGTCATCCATTGATCGAGATCGTAAGCTCCTGATCCGATAACCGTCTCCCTGAAAAATATTGGGGATTCATACAAGGTAGCAAACCGCTTCAAGAGACTATCTTGCTCCGCCGTCCATTTTTTAGCTGGATCTCTCAATTCCTCGAGCGAAAACTTGCTCATTATATTTTCAGGGTCATAGATATGTGCAGGGTAAAGATTAAAATTGGTGGTGGCTTCAAGCGCCAGAATATATGAGCTGTCCAAATAGACAGCCACTTTCTTTGGATCTTCCGGATCAATCACGATCTCAGAAATAAAATTCATAAAGTTTCTCCAGGCTCCTGCATTGACATGCGGATTGTAGACAGACTTGAAGGTGAACAGGTAGTCTTCACCGGTGACAGGTTTGCCATCTGCCCATTCCGCTTCAGGACGAAACTCAAACCGGAAGACCGTCCCATTGGCATGTTTGCCTTCTGTTACATCTTTTGCTTCCGGTATACTGGTGATGAGAAGAGGTGTCAACACAAGTGATAAGGGATCATATTCTGTCAAGGGCAGAAGAATAAGACTTTCTATCTGTGTGGCATGCGCGCTTTTAGAAAAAATCGGATGAATATTATCCGGTTCATTTGGCAGCCTGATGGTCACTGCAAATGGATTGATCTCTGCGGTGTTTTTACAGGAGAATAGTCCTGCGGCCAATAAAACGCAAAAAATGGTTTGAGTTATAATTCCCTTCCTTAACATCTATCAAAGATAAACATGCAATCGAGTATTGAGCAGAACATAAATTCCAGGTAGATGAAAGAAAATATAATTTTTTTCCATCAATCGCTTAACCAAGTCACCCATGAACTGTTGTATAGCTGATGAAAAAACAATTGTTAATAGCTGGTGGCACCGGACTGATCGGATCAGCTTTAAAAGCGGAGGCATTAGCGAAAGATTGGGAAGTGATCGTCTTAAGCCGTGAAGCAGGTCCCGGACGTATTGCCTGGGATCCTCAAAATGGAACGATTTCTATAACAGAAAGCAAGTCTTTTAATGCCATCATCAACCTGGCAGGAACATCCATCGCCGACAGCAGATGGACAGATAAAAGGAAAAAGGAGATCGTGGATAGCCGTGTGGATGCGTGTCGGACACTGGAGAGATATCTAAAAGAAGGAATGCTCAAAACGCAGATATATGTGGGAGCATCGGCCATTGGAATCTATGGTGACAGAGGCCTTGAGCCATTGGATGAAACGTCAGTGATCAGCGCTGATGGAGATTGGATGGTCAAGACAGTTCAAGATTGGGAAGCCGGCCATGGTCAGATTGCAGCTCTTGGTATCCGCACTGTCGTCCTGAGGATTGGTATTGTATTAAGTCTTAACGGAGGAGCACTTCCTGAATTACTTCAGACAGCGGGGTTTGGCTTTCTGAGCTATTTTGGATCAGGTCAGCAGATCTGGCCTTGGATTCATATAAATGATCTGGTGGGCATAATGATGCAAGCCATTGAAGAGGATAAGATGAGTGGCACGTACCTCGCCGTAGCACCATCACCGGTTTCAAACCAAGAACTAACGATCGAAGCAAGCAATCAATTTTCACCACGACGAATAGTCATCCCTGTCCCTGTTTTGGTGCTCAGAATGATGCTGGGTGAAATGCATCATATGTTGATGCAGAGTTGTCATGCATCTCCAAAGCGGCTGATGCAGACATACTTTAAGTTTCAATACCCAACCATCAAAGAAGCAATGAAAGACCTATTAGCTCGATGAGCGAATGGACAGGCTACGGTGGACTTAAGGTTCGAAAATTTCTATTTCCTTATTTTGCTTGACAAAGTTTGTAAACTTGCCTTTAAACCTCGTGGCCTTGACGATATGATTATCAATCCAGTGGTAATTTCCACCCCTCGGTTTGCCGACCAGCAAACCATGATATTTAAATCCGCATTTGTGCAGCCATGTTTCCGTGATCTCACGGTGGGCTTCAGTACGAGAGGTAAAAAACGTAATGATATGCCCTTCTTCATACCATAAATTGATGATATCAAGGGCATCGGGATAGTGAGGGACCTCAACCATTCGTTCCGGTTCTTCGTTGGGGATATCATCACAGATGGTTCCATCAATGTCAATCAGGAAATTCTTTACCTCCTTCGGCAATAAGGGACTTAGTGTTTCACCTTTTTCATTGAAGGATGGTCTTAACATCTGTATTTTCATCGTAAACTTAATATTGATACACAAAGAATGAGCCAAAGTTAGGGCAGTTACCCATACTTACAGTGTTTCTATTGGTAAGCATTTGATCATCAATAGTTTGAGCATAAGTTTCCAACAACCTCAAAAATCGAAATAGTTGGTTGGGTCCACGGGCTTGCCTTGCAGCCATAACTCAAAATGGAGATGGGGTCCGGTAGTCATTTTCCCTGTATTTCCGATGATGGCCACTGCCTCGCCGGCACGGACAAAGGCTCCTGTCCGTTTCAGTAACGTTGCGTTATGTTTGTAAAAAGAAACCATATCGTTACTGTGCTGGATACCAATGGTATAGCCTGTTTCCAGTGTCCAGTCAGCGGTGATGACATGTCCGTCCCAAATAGCTTTGACCGGGGTATTGTGCGGCGCCAGAATGTCAACTCCCAGGTGATTGGTTTCGGCATCAAATCCGCTGCTGATGACCCCGGATATAGGAGGCATGAGATATTTATAGTCCGCCAGATTTAACATAGACGCTGCGGGTGAATGGTTGATTCCGGGATATTCAGCCTTTTTGGGTTCATTACTAATGCTCGTTTTCCCAACCACTTCTTTCTCAGTTTGATTTTTAAGTACTCGGGAGGTATACTTCCCTTTGGGGATGGCGATGCTGTCAGGTTGGCGTATGAGTTGATTAAAGTGCTCATAATAAAGCTTATAGCTGGTCAATTCCTCTTCGAGAGCGGTCATTTTTTTGCTTAGCTTAATATAGTCAGGATGTTGGGAAGGCTCGGCATAACCGGGAACAAGGCGTTTCAGTGGGGTGAAAAAGATGACAACAGCCATCAGACCCATAGCTATCAGAACAAGGGAAGAAAGGAGGATATAAATATTTAATAAGGTGAGACGGTACGACCCAACTTCCTCAAGTGTTTCATCTTTGCGGAGAACCAACCTGTAAATCGTATGCCAGTTGCGTTTGCGGGTTTTAACCTGCTCTATCATGATGATGGGACGGATACTGATTTTTTAAAATAAATTTGCCTCCGATTCAGTTAAATAGAATTAAACCTTTCAGGAAATTTCTAGCAGTTTGAAATCGGACAGCTTTTTATACCATATTAACGTGAAATACACCTTTTTGATCATTCTGGCCTTGGGATTATTCAGCGGGTGCGTGACGAAGAAAAGCCGTAATGACCAGTCAAAAATAGGGCAATACTACCACAATCTCACGTCCAGGTTCAATGGGTGGTTTAATGCCGACGAACTCGTCGATAAAAGTATAGTCACCTTAAATGACCAATACCAGGACAATTACAATGAACTCCTGCCCCTATACGAATACGCCGCTGTTGACAACGCAGATGCTGTTAAGGCCGACCTGGATGAAGCCATAAAAAAGGTTTCAGTTGTTGTAACTCTGCATGAATACAGTGATTGGGCAGATGATTGTTATCTGTTGATAGGTAAGTCCCTCTACCTCAAAAAGGACTATGAAGCCGCCGAAAATGCCTTTGAGTTTTATATGGATGAATTCCTTCCTACCGGGAAAAGAGCAACCATTAAAAATAAGAAAAACAGGAAATTAAGTTCTGCACAAAGAGGTGGTGGAAAATCATCCTCCGAAGTAAAAGCGGCCAATAAGCGTAAAAAGGAACTTCAGAAAGCCCGTAAAAAGGCTGAAAAAGAAAGAAAATCCTACAATAAAGAACTCAGAAAACGGAAGAAAAAGGGGCAATCTACGGATGATCTGGTTCGACCTGGTACAACAAAGGCCCCGGATGGCACTACAACCATACCTCTATCTGATGCCAAGAAATATGAACCGACATCCGCAGAGCTTAAAGCCAAAGCCAAAGCGGAAGGTGATCAGGCTAATTTTTTTCTGCGGGCAGCAGCCTATGATGAATCTATCCTTTGGCTTGCCAAAACATATATAGAACGCGAAAACTGGACGTCAGCAGATTACCAGTTCAGAAGATTGGAGGGGGATGATATTCTTCCTCCGAGAGTTTATGAAGAACTCCCGGTGGCCCGCGCCTATTATCATCTGATGCGTGAAAATTATGCACAGGTGATTCCTTTTCTCGAGCAGGCCATAGAACGCGCCAGAGACAGATCGCTGAAAGCACGCTACGCTTACATCATTGCGCAATTGCATTACAGAGAAGGAAGAGTTGCTGAAGCCAGGGCTTATTATGAAAAAGCATTGGAGTTTAGTAATGATTATGAAATGATCTTCAATACGCAACTAAGCATTATCCGCTCTTCAGTGCAGAATAACACGATGACCAGCGCAGAGGCTCAGGAGCAACTTGATAAAATGGTGAAGGATAGTAAAAACATTGACTACCTCGGTCGCATATATTATCTGATGGGAACCCTGGCTGTGGATGCAAAAGATATTCCCCTGGCTATTTCACACTTAGAGAAGAGCGCTGAAAATATAGGGAATGATGCCTACCAGGCAATAGAGACCCAGTATTTATTGGCGACGCTTTACATGAAGGAGCTTCAATATGTAGAAGCTGAGCAGGCCTACAAAGCATGTGCAGCTATTATGAAGGAGACTGATCCAAGGTATAAATCAGTTAAAAAGTTTGCCGATAACCTCACGGATATTGCGCTTAATCTCAATACGATAAAACTGCAGGATAGCTTGTTATTTCTCTCCTATTTATCTCCGGAGATGTTAAAGACTGTAGCGATAAATATTAAACGTCAGAAACAAAAAGAAGCTGATGAAGCAGCTGCACAAAGTAAATACCAGGCTGCAAGTAATAAAATATCGCCTTCAGGACCTACAGCAGCCAGTCCTGGTAGTATTCCTGTAGCCAGACAAACAGGAGGTGGCCAACCTGCAAGCCTCTTCTGGGCTTTTGACCAGAAAAATTTGAAAAAGAGTAGAAGGGAATTTGATAAAGTTTGGACCGATATACCCTTGACGGATTACTGGAGGGTCAGTTCCAAAGCAAGCCAATTTGCTTCTTCGGATGAGGAGCTTACCGCGAGTGCTGATGCTGGAATCGGGCTGTATGAAAGTGAAATTGAAGATTTTTTTAAAGATGTACCCAAGTCCGATTCAGCGAGAGCCATAAACCATTCCAAAATCAGAAAGTCAATGTTGTTGTTAGGACAGCTGTACAGGGATAGATTGGATGATTTTACGAGTTCGATTGATATACTGGAATCTTTGTTGACAAAATACCCTGATGCACCGGAAGAACTTGAGACATACTATCAACTTTACCTTTCTTCCCTTTCTGCCGGCGATCATGCACGGGCAGAAAAATATAAGGCAATGATTATCGCCCAGTATCCAAACTCGAGGTTTGCCAAAGTACTTTCTGATCCCAATTTTGCGGCAACCCAGATGTCTGAGCAGGATCGCTTAGTGCAGTATTACGATGAAACTTTTGGGCTGTTTGAAAAAGGGGAGTATGAAGAAGTACTGACCCGCATCCGTGAACTCGATGATAAATTTGGTGCTAACAATATCATGATGGCCAAATTCGATTTGATGAAGGCTATGAGTATGGGAGCAACCATTGGTAAAGAGGCTTATGTCGATGGCCTGAAGCATGTCATCGCCAGATATCCTAATAGCCCTGAAGAAAAGAAAGCCAAAGACATGCTCTTGTTATTGGGCGATACAGGATCAGGAAAAGCTTATGGGGAATCAGGACTGGAGTCGGCTGTGTTTACCATGGAAGACAATGCACTGCATTTTGCTGTAGTGTATGTTACAAATCAGGATGAGGTAACGCTTTCGGACACAAAAGTAGCGTTAGCAGAATTTCATAAAAAGTATTTTCTTTTAGACAATTTGAAAATGGCCAATCTTGTTTTTGATCCCGCCAAAAACCATTCGCTTATACTGGTCAGATCTTTCAATACCAAAGATAAAGCCATGACCTACTTTGAAACAGCTATAAGAAATCCTAAAAATTTCCTTCCGGCAAATGCGATATATGAGGTGTATCCCATCACACAGAAAAACTACAGGGAGGTCATCAAAGCTAGATCACTCACAGCGTATAAAGCTTTTTTTGAAGCAAATTATTGAGGTTATAAGCTATATAAGCTATAAGCTATATAAGCTATAAGCGGGCGGCTTAAAGCTTATTACTCTGCAAACTCAATTAACAATGCTCCTTTCTCCACCGCCTGTCCAACCGCAACGTTAATACTCCTGATCACTGCATGATGTGGTGCAACAATTACATTTTCCATTTTCATGGCTTCTAAGATGATCAATGGGGTACCTTTTTCTACCTCCTGGCCATCGGTGATTTTGATGCCGGTCACTAGTCCGGGCATCGGGGCATTCAATAGACTTTGTTTTTTGGTTTGAGCGCTATTCAAACCCATTTTTTCAATCAGCAGATCAAGGTTATTGATCATGGAGACGTCTTTGATTTCGCCATCAATTTTAAAAGTATAGCGCCTGTTGGCAGGATCGGCGCTAATGATGGTAATAGTATGGGATACGCCATTTTCAAGCAGATGATAGGTATTTGAATCGATCCTGACGCAATCAAGATTATTCCATTCCGCAGAGGTCAGCTCAATGCGTTTTCCTTCAATTTCGACAACCAGGGACGATGTATTTATCATGGTAGGGTTACTTTCTTTTGTCTTCCTACTTTTTCGAGGAAGATGACTTCGTAAACGGTGGAGGATACATAGATAATGAGAAATGGCCAGATAAAGGTATTGTCTGCCGGATCAAACCCTTTTTTGTACCCAACTACTAGAGCCAGACAAACCAACATTTTCAGGAAAACAGCAATCATGACTAGCTGAATGAACAGTCTTGTCAAATTACTGTTGGCCATGATCCTGGCCGCAACATACATCATCGCGCAAAAACCGATCATGGCGATCGTCGTGGCTATAATAAAACCTGAATGGTGACGAATAGATAGGACTAACCACATCAATAGGCCATTGAAAAAGCATTGAATAAACGTTGTTATCCCAAGACCTACGAGAAATTGTTTAGGATTCATCCTTTCGGTTGAGATCTTTCACAAGCTTATAAAAAAAGCCTGTGGTGAAAAGCAGGATCAATGCAATCGTAAAATAGGGCTGTGAAGTGTTCAGGACTTGATCCAGTTTTTGGCCTCCCAAGGCTCCGATAGCCAGCAGTATAAACAACTGGAAAGCCATCCCGCTGTATTTAAGATATTGATTGGACTGCGAGGGTTTCGCGGTCAAGACATAGCTGCTTTTGATTTTCCCAGGGAATTCAATTCAATAGCATCCTCTTCGCTCAAAGAAACTTTTCTTGATACTCCATTCTGAGATCCCATCTTACATTTGACATTAAAGATGGACCCGGGCTGTACGACAAGTTTTAAGGTAGAAACGTCGCCTTCAATTTTAGCGGTTTCTTTAACATGTAATACATCGCCTACAATAAGGACACCATCAAAACGGCCTTCAATCACCGCATTTTCGCAGGTGACGTCACCGATGATATGTCCGGTGGGGCCGATGATCACTTTACCCTTGCATTGCAGTGATCCTTTCAGGGTGCCATCAATACGTATGTCTTTGTCGGCTTGTACGTTGCCTTCGACATTGGTTCCCTGCACAAGGCTGTTGCTGGAGGTAGAAGAAGCTGTGCTGATGACACCGCCGGCCTTGTTGTTTTGTTCATTTTTTGAGTTGCCAAACATCCCTTCGTAAAATTAAAGTCGTTAAAAGAAATAGCTATGTCATGGAGACTATAACCTGACTAAAGGGGCAGTGTTAAAGTTAAAAAGAAAAGTGAAAAGCGAAGCATTAAATCCTCCACTTTTCACTTTTATAAATTAACCTTTTTACTTAAAATTTGGGGCAATAAACACCACGGCTCTGAGGGCCGCAGACGAGATAGATCATGGAGAATTCAAAACCACCATTTCCACGGCTTTGAGCACTCAAGCTGGAAACGTTGATATCATAACTGAAACCAATACCCCAGTTGGAATAATCAAACCTTGTCGAAAGGATGAACGCGTCCATGTGGATTGGTTTTTCAAAATGGCGGGCTAGGCGAAGCCATCCTCCAAACTGAAAAGATTGACCATCTCCATCAAGGTTAAAGCGGAAACTATTTCCGGCATTGATTTCCATGGATGGCCCCTGGTTGAAGAATACGGCACCCGGTACGAGGGACATATCTCCGCGACCCACAGGAAATTCACCACCTGCATGGAAAACCATCTTCGTATAGTATTTTTCTACAGCGTCTCCATCTTCACGATAGAAGGATAGGTTGGCCTGGTTTAAGTGATTGATAGCAGCACCCATGTACCAGTTTGTTTTCTTATCCAGAATAGAAAACCACAGTAAGCCCAAGCCTACATCTCCAAAGAGGAAATTATCCTGCAGATCTTCTTCGCCGGAGGAACATGTTGGACAGAATTCTCCATCCGTAACCTGAGAAGGCCATTGGGCGTTTGTATAGTCAATACTTCGCTGGGAGGCGCCTGCTTCGGCACCCATGACGAGATAATGAGATTTTCTACGATCACCTCCGACACGTCTTGCATACGATCCGGAGAGTTTCAGCGTAAGTGTCTGAAAATCAAGAGATCCTGCGACATCGCTCCAGATGTTGGCTCCAAATCCAAAATTATCATAGCGTCCTACAGGCATTTTCTGATCGTAGGATACACTATACGTATTATATGCATTGCGGCCGAGCACAGAGGACCATTGGCTCCTGTAGTTACCTACAAGACGTGTATTACAATTCATGACACCGGTCAACGCAGGATTGAGCGTCAGCGGGGACATATAGAATTGAGAAAAGTGGATATCCTGTCCACGAACGACGGTCACGGTTAAAATGAAAACCAGTGAAAGATAAAATGCCAGTCTTTTAATCATAGCCAAAAAACAGTAAAGATTCCTGAATAGCCAGAGAATTGGTTAAGAAATAAGTAAATATATAAGTCACTGAAAAGCAGCCAAAACACCCCTAAAGGAAGGAAATCGACCCATTTCACAGGCAGAAATATACGGTTTCAATAGTAAAAACGAAATAAAGAATGAAAATGCATCCAGATTTTTACGTAAACCAAATATTCTATTCTGATATGGACAAGATACAAAAGAATGTAATTAAGATGCCTGAAGTCAGAATAAAAAACGCCGTTCGTAAGAACTTCTCCATAGCACGACCAGCATGGACAGGACATTCATTTTCCCTCACAAAGAATCTTCAGTTAGCCCTATCAGCCTCATCATCCAAAGCTCAAGGATTTTGAAGAGAGAATCCCTCCGGTATTCGAATAAAAAAGGCCAACCTTTTGCGTTGACCCTTTTGTGCTTTGTCTAATAAATGTTAGCGTCCGGCAAAAGCCTGAATACCTATACTTAAACCAAAAACCGTCGCATCCGATGATTCTCCGTCATAATTGACAGAAGAAAAGAAAAATGCGGGTTCGATAGCCACCGTATTGTCAATAAACCATGAATAACCCAGGGACAGACTGATAGAGGTCGCAGAATTATCTTCCAGCCCCAGATCAACGCCCCCTTGCACAAAAATAGGATTCGTAAGATAATATCTCGCAAATGGACCAAGACCAAATGTACTGTTTGATGATCCGTCAGAGCTTGTGCTTTTGAAGCTAATGCCTATGCCTACAGCCAGATCATCTATAATAAATAAACCGAGTTTTGGAGACAAATCCAGATTCGTAGATGCAGGAACATTTTTGACTTTGGTACTCGAGAAACCGGCAGAACCGCCGATCATCCAGGTGCCTTGTTCTACAGTCTGGGCTGTAACCAAATGTGCCATTGAGGAGAATGTCAGTATAACAAGCAGGGAACGAGTAAAGAATTTCATCAGGTATAGATTTTAAAGATACGTGAGACAATGGCTAAGCTACGAAACACAAATTAGCCGATCTCAATCAAAGCAAAGTATTTCCTTTCGACTTCTAAAAAAGAAGAGGTGTAAATAGGGATTAGCATGGGTGAATTACAAAATAAAAAAGGCCATCCACCGGATAGCCTTTTTTATTAGTTTGAATGGTAATACCTATTCCATATCATGATTATGATTAGCAAAACCCTGGATACCAATGCTTAGTCCAAAAGAGGTGCCATCAAATGCATCCCCTTCATTTCCATAGGATTGGAAATACAAGGCCGGTTCAATAGCCAGACCATTGTTGAGGAACCAGGAGTATCCTACAGATACACCATAACTGGAGCCTCCACCTTCATTCAGATTGAAAAGACTATTCAATTGAACGAAGATAGGGTCCGTAAAATAGTACCTGGCAAATGGGCCTACTGCGAAATAAGTTTCGGAACCTTCAAAACCGGCATCACCCACCAATACTGCAGCTCCGATAGCCAGATCATCGGCAATAAAGTAGCCGAGCGTAGGTTGGAGGAACCAAGACGTGGTAGACTCTAAAAGATCTGGTTTAGGATTGTCGATATCCAATCCTGCGGACCCGCCGATCATCCAGGCACCCTGGCCAACTGTTTGAGCCGAAATGATCTGAGTGAGACATACAAATGCAACCAGAGCAAGTGTAGATTTAGTAAAGTTTTTCATAAACGTGAATTTATTAGGTTTGAGAATGGGCAATATTAGCTATTATTTTACATATTATTAAAAAAATAATTTATGTAATTGTAGATAATAACGGCTCTTTTCCCCAAAATAAAAACACCTGCCTAAGCCCGTTTTACCCTTATTCGATATCGATTCGAATACGTTATGGCCTCATAATCAGGATCATTTTTTAAATGGTTAAACTGAAGAAGCTTTGGACGTAAAGCTTGCGTAAGGATGAACATCCTCATTGTTTCCTGCTGATCTAATAATTATGGTTGTAAATTTAAATTCAACTTAATTTAGTTATTACCTTGTAAAAACCTTTCATAAAGAAAGGACTAAATTGCCTCAAAATAAATGTGAAGACCATTTGATTATCGTATCATTATACGCATTTCTATATCATGGTTTGATACATAATAGAAGCATCCTGAACAATACTTTTCTAATTTATTCAGAACGTGACTTCAAAAATGACTTTTTATAAATCACTTTAAAGACTTGATTGGCTGAGAACTTCTTGGACCTTGCTTCAACGTGAACCCAAAACATGAAACTAACTAAACTTATTTTACTTATGAAAAATCAACTCCTTCCCTTTTTAATGGCTGTCCTTTTTTAGGATGTATAAACTCTGCCTCCTCGCAGGTCCGACTGGGAGCAAAGGCCGGACTCAATCTGGCAAACCAGAATTACAAAGACTTCGGAGCAGATATTGACCTTGAAATACTGCCGTCGTTTATGGTCGGTGCCGTGTTGGAATTTGACTTTAGTGAAAATCTGGGCTTAGGCACGGGTCTCCAATTCCATGGCAAAGGAGCAAAATACGAAGACGATTTTTTTGAGTCTAAAACAAAGATCAATTACATCCAGGTACCGATTCAGCTGCAATTTAGAAGCGGCGGATTCTTTGCGGCCGCCGGACCTTACGTGGCTTATGCATTTGGAGGTACCTATGAAGAAGACGGCGATAAAGAAGATCTTGAATTTGGTAGTAGTATTGATGACGATTTCAGTGCACTTGATTTTGTAGTCAATTTGGAAGCCGGATATGAATTTGGTAGTCTGAGAGCTACTGCACTATTAGGGCTAGGTTTAGCAAACGGAATCCCGGCTGATGCTCAGGACTTGTTTGAAGATGCCAAGGTAACGAACTCCGTGATCGGTGTTGCCCTGACTTATTTTTTCGGAGGGTTAGAATAGAAAACGAAATACTCTTGAAAGGCTACCTAATTTGGTGGCCTTTTTTTTGCATCAATATATGATTTGAACTGGTTTAGGTAAGAATTACATGTCTCTTTTTAGATTCATGCATCTTGACCGTTTGTATTCAATTTGGAGATAAAGAAGCAACTCTATGGAATGGATTTGACGAACAATCTTTCTGTCAGTTACATTAGCAGGAAACGTTTTATTCCGTGAGACCCACGACTTTGTTCTAAATCCGGGTTTTGAAACGTATGACAACTGCCCATCCAATATTGGTACAAGATATCTTCATTGTGTCCCTTGGAAAAATGGGAACAACGGTACTTCGGATTATTCCAATGCTTGCGATATTATTGGTTTTGTAGACGTCCCATCAAATGTTTGTGGTGATCAGCCAGCCCATTCCGGCGATGGGTTGCAGGCTTTTTTGTTCGTGGCCAAATCACAGTGTAATTTTGAATATAGTAAAGCTCCGCTGATCGACCCATTGGAAGGAGGTGTAACGTACCATGATAGTTTCTATATCAGTCTTTGTGATAGACATTGTTGCTCAAAACATGTTGGGGTGTATTTTTCCAATTTGCCGCCTCCTTTTGTTGGCGGCGATCGCATTAATGTAGTGCCACAAATTGATTATGCCATCGATCTTTTCGTTGCCGATAAGACAGAGTGGATGTTGATCTCATGGTATTTTGACGCTGAGGGCGGTGAAGCATATATCACCATTGGTAACTTCCATCTGGCGACCGAAACTGAATTGGATCCGGATTGTACACCCACATCCACTTCTTCCTATTATTATATTGATGAGGTTATCGTTGAAGAAGGGCCCAGACCGCAAGTTATTCCCCTTGATCTCGGAGGTCCTGTTTCGGTATGCGATTAATACATTATTCAACCTACTCAACCTACTATGGATAGTGTTCGTTATATATGGGAGGATGGCTCAACGCTCACCAATTTAGACGTCAGTTCCTCAGGAACGTATTTTGTCACCGCCTCCAATTTGTGCGACACAGAAGCAGATACCACCCGGATCATATGGCCCTTCCGGAAGGTTGTCAAGTCAGCCCGTAAACTAAATGAGTAGATCATTCATATTGCCATTTGGGTCCATGAGCTCATGCGTATATCCATTTCCTTCTACAAGTTGATAATAATTTGTAGGGGATACCTCGGAGAGGAAAAGTTGAGCATGGGTTTGGAAAAGAAGCCAGAGCAGGAATGCAGCTTTCTTGAAAATGGATTTCAAAATGCGATTGTTTCGTTGGACTATTGGAATAGTGGAGTGATGGATGAGAAAGAGAAGTGCAACTGGATAGTTGGCATTTTACTATTGAGATATTCTAAGGGATTTTAAGGATTAAAGTGTTCAAGAAGCACGTATACCGGGTTGCGATCTCCTCAGAATTAAATTCTTCCAAAAGGAGAGAGGAAAATCTTAATCTATAAATCAATTTTCCATTTTACATGATCCTTTTATTCCATGACTAATCCACTATACATTCTCCATTTCAATCACACAGTCCATTTGAACAAGGAGTGCCATTGGGTACATTTATGTATTCACAAACACCCTGGACACAGATATCTGTAGTGCAGGGATTCTCATCATCGCAGACAATGCCACAACCTCCGCAATTATTAATATCTTCTGAAATATCTATGCAAATGTCGTCGCAACATGCTTCAGTAGGATTACAAATAAGAGACCAGGATGTCTGGCTCTGGAGCGGATCACAAATCAAGCAAGGAGAAAGAGAGGAAATAGTTCTTGAAGAATAGCAGATGTCTTCAATAATACAATAATTGTTATCGATCACAAATCCCTTCGCACCAATGCATATATGGCATTCGGGAGGGGTGATCCCTTCATCAATCGCACCATCGCATTCATTATCAAGTCCATCACAAATCTCAGCGACACCCGGATGATACAGTGGATTATTGTCATCACAATCCTCATTATTCCCAACATAAAATTCCGGAGGATCGGGTGCATAGACGACATTGAAGGGGTAGCCATAGCCATCACCATCCATGTCTGCCCACTAAAAGCTATAGTACCCTTCCTGTAGCATCATCAGCCACCGCTGACCTGAATAATAACGAAATACGCTCCCGACCGTATCAAAAATGATCATCCCTTCGATTGGATTTGCGATACTCAGCGTATCTGTACGAGGTAGCAATACACCTTTGTTGTTGGATACGATATCAAGTATGGCACCGGCATATGGGGATTGTCCATTACTGTTGATTCCTATTCCCTGGGCATGACTACTTGAGGAAATAAACCCCAAAAGGGAGAAGGCAAGAGAAAACCTGATGATTGCTGATTTGACGTTGGAGGTTTTTTTCATGGATTTGAAAATTTTTAAAATATGATAATATTATGTGAGCAGACTTCATAGGGTGCCACCCAAATATGTAAACCTTATGATGCCTTGAGATACCATTATATAAATAGAAAAAGACCACCTGATGGGTAGTCTTTTTCCGTTTATTCCAGGCTCATTTTACTCGCATTCAAGCCCTTCAACTTCTAATCCACCAGTGGCTGTCCAGTCGCCGGTGATAATCGGATCTTCATTACTTGAATTCCAGGTAATAGTGATCGTAATAGTCACGCAGGCTTCTACACTACCCTCCAGCGTAATGACTCTGTTCGAACTGTTCCCAGGGGTTTTTTGGGTGACATCCAGGTCTGCCCCTTCTACAACGACAGTGGCATCTTCAAGGGTGCCATTCGTAAGTCCTCCTTTGATTTTCACATAATTAAGATCCTCATCAGAAGTATAGGTGAATACTACTTCACGAGTAGAGTCGCATGAAATTGCTTCACCGGTAAATGATACTTCACAGGATGACGTATCGTCCTCCATGCCAGTGGTATCCATACCTGTGGTATCTCCTTCCACCAACAACAGGTCTGCACTTTCTATCCAACCTGTACTTTCAAAATCACAGACGTTTGGATTGCCTGTCCGTGTATACTTGCCTCTTACTCTATATTCTCCGGGTGCATCTGGAACAAATAGATGAGTCACCAAACCACTTTCAGGTGCCACTGGTTTTCCACCGTTAGACCAACCCTCTCCATCAGGTCCACTTACCTGGATGAGTACGAGCCCGCAGTCTGCACCATTTTCAAGATCGAATGTGATCTCCACCGAATCACCAACCTGGGCTGGATTAATACTGTAAGTAAAGTTGTGTGAATCTCTGTTGGACAACAGTCCATCATCTGGAGATAAAGATTCTTCGTCCTTGCATGACATCATAAACAGAGTCATCAAAATAAAGCTAGACGTAGTCAGCAAACGCAAATGGCTTCTCATAATTAATATGGATTTAATAGTTAAGAAATATCATCCAAAGGGGGGACGAGAAGTATAAAGGGAGGAGGTAGTAAGGGAGAGGCAATAAAAATATAAGTATGAACGCAACCGTCAAAGGATGTATTCTCTATATTAACACATTAAAATTATATTATATATGTATAATTGTAGATGTAAGCTTTTTCCGAATCCCCTGTAGTTGTATTTCAGGGAATACCACTACAGGCTTAAAGTTGCCATCACCTTGAAATCAGGATACGGAATAAGAGACTCAGGAATACCTGTAAGGAAAGTTGAAACTTTCCCAAATGGGTAATCTAAGAAACGGGAAAATAAAAAGGTCATTCGCTTCTGCTAATGACCTTTAGAGTTGGAGGATGGTGCAGAAAAGTGCGCCACAGGTAACGGATTCGAACCGTTGACCCTTCCGCCACGCCGACTTTGAAGCAAAGTCAGAGCGGCGGAATGCTCTAACCAGGCTGAGCTAATCCAGTAAATAAAAAAGGCCATCCGTGAGAAACGAATGACCTTTTGTGGTGGAGGATAACGGATTCGAACCGTTGACCCCCTGCGTGCAAGGCAGGTGCTCTAGCCAGCTGAGCTAATCCCCCGGAAATCACTGCCGTAGGCAGTGATAGCTAAATTTTCAAGTGAGTGCATTCACTCACTACTTCACTATTTAAGATTCGCAGTGATGACCCTCCCGCCGCACTTGCTCTGAAGAGCTGCGTGGCGGGATGCTTTAGCCAGCTGAGCTAATCCCCCTGAAATGTCAAATTGGAATTTCGTTGGAAGACAATAAGATTTGATCAAAAAGTAGTCTCAGGCAGATTTGAACTGCCGACCTCTACATTATCAGTGTAGCGCTCTAACCAACTGAGCTACGAGACTATGTTTATTCTAAAAGGAGGATGGATAGGTAAGTAAAAATTAGCGGTTAAAGGTGAACGGTTAAAGGTGAACGATTAAGGGTTTGACTTCCCTTCACCATTTGCCCTTTACCTTTTACCCCACTTTTCGGTGTGAGCCGAAAAGAAAAAAAGATAGGGAGAAGGAGCTTAGATATAGTACACTCTTATAAATAAAAGGAGGTATTCCAGCCACACCTTCCGGTACGGCTACCTTGTTACGACTTAGCCCCAGTTACCAGTTTTACCTTAGACAGCTCCCATTGAA
>JBBRDL010000056.1:0-23048 GCA_038203965.1 Chitinophagales bacterium
GTCTTATGAATCAGCCAAAGCCAGAGGGGCCAATATATATGCAGAACTCCTGGGCTCGGGTATGAATGCAGACGCCTATCATATCACTGCTCCGGAGCCAACCGGTCGTGGTGTCATCCAGTGCATGCAGTTTGCCATGAAAGAGGCTGGACTTACCACCAGCCAAATAGATTATATCAATGTCCATGGCACTTCTACTCCCTTGGGCGATGTGGCAGAGACCAATGCGATTCAATCTGTCTTCGGTGAAGATGCTTATGCTCTGAATATCAGTTCTACAAAATCTATGACCGGCCACCTGCTTGGGGCTGCCGGAGCTATAGAAGCGATAGCTTCTATACTGGCGCTCAATCATAGCTTCATTCCGCCGACCATCAATCACTTTGAAGATGACCCTGAAATAGACTCCAGGCTCAACTTCACCTTCAATGAAGCCCAGCAGCGAAATGTTAAAGCGGTGATGAGTAATGGCTTTGGATTTGGAGGTCACAATACATCACTTATCTTTGGACGGGTCTGAGACCTTACTAGGTGATATCGTGTGATCAGAAAATTCTATAATCATTATTTATCTGCTGACAAGGAGTTTGCACATAGCGTAGCGAACATCGTTGGTTTCACGCCCAGCAACCTGCAGATATTCAAGCAAGCCTTTAGCCATAAATCAGCTTCTGACCCCAAACTCCACACCGTCACCAGCAACGAGCGGCTCGAATACCTTGGGGATTCTATACTGAGTACGATCGTCGCCGAATATCTTTTTCAAAAATATCCCAACAGCAACGAAGGCTTCCTCACCAAGATGAGGTCAAAAATTGTAAAACGGAAGACCCTCAACCGGATCGCGGATGACATGGGCATCGATGTAGTCCTCCAGGACAACAACGACACTCGTCTCAGTGAGTCGATGAAAGGCAATGCGCTGGAAGCACTCGTCGGAGCCATCTATCTTGAAAAAGGATTTGATAAAACCAAAGAAATCGTCGTCAATAAAATCCTCCGCCGCCATCTCAACATCCAGGAGCTCGAAGACAACGATGACAACTATAAGAGCCAACTCCTCGAATTCTGCCAGAAAAACGGTAGCGAAATCGATTATCGCGTCATCGAACGATTTAAAATGGAAAATCGGGACCGCTTCAAAATAGCTGTCTACGTCAATGGTAAGGAGATCGCCAGCGGTGAGGACTACAATAAAAAATCCGCTGAGCAGAATGCTTCGTTTAAGGCGTTGAAGAGTCTGGGGATAGAGGTTTGAGGGGAATATATCTCCGTGCGCTCCATGTAACCGTTGGGCGTCGGTTGACCGACGTCCAGGTGTCTGCAAAGCTGCGCTTTGTGATTCTTGCAAAGCGCAGCTTTCCTAACATTCGAATACTTCGACGCTCAACAAATCGCGTCGGTTGACCGACGCTCAACGGTAAATAGTTTCGTTGATATATTCTAGCTTATATGTGTGGCAAAAAAATGTCTGAATCAGAGATTACACGGATTGCAGGATTGCACGGATTGTATAGGCTGGTTCTGCCAGATAATATTCAATGCCATGAGGGAGACAAAGCATCAATCCACCCCCTCCAACTTCCGCATCTCCTCATGCAGTTTCATCTTATTCGATGCACTCATCTTGACGAGTGGCAATCGCAATTCGGCAGAAGCGAGTCCTTTATATTCCATGGCTTCTTTGATACCGACAGGATTACCTTCTACGTATAGCCAATGATGGAGGTCGAGTAATTTGAAATGCAACTCCCTTGCATCTTCCCAATTACCATCAAGCGCTCTGCGGATCATCGTTGAAAAAGTACCAGGAAATGCATTGGCTATAACAGAGATCACACCCTGCCCACCAACCGCCAGCGAAGCAAGTGCTGTAGGATCATCTCCTGACAAGAAAGTAAAACCTACTGGTGTGTCACGCGAGATAGCAGCAGCCTGCATGAGATCTGCCGATGCATCTTTAACTGCAATACATTTTTTAGCGTCATTGGCTAACCGTATAATGGTTGCTGCAGTGATATTGGATGATGTACGCGAGGGCACATTGTAGATGATGATGGGCAAAGGAGATGCCTCAGCCAGTGCCACATAGTGCTGATAGATGCCCTCCTGGGAGGGTTTTACATACGCAGGGCTGCTGGATAAAATCGCTGAAATTCCAGTAGTATCAAACGATTTCAACTTTTCGCAAATTTGTGCTGTATTGTTTCCACCGAAATGACCCGCCACGATAGGTAATCGTCCAGCGACGACATCGATGATATGTTGTATGACTTTCGCTTGTTCCTCATCGGACAGGCTGGTGGCTTCACCGGTAGTGCCGAGGGATACAATGTAATCCACACCACCATGGATCACATGTTCGATGACGACGGAAAGTGCATCAAAATCTACAAAGCCATTTTGAAACGGTGTAATCAAGGCTACACCTGTACCTGAGGGGTCAAATTGTGCCATAAACGATTGCTAATAAATCTTCTGCAAGGTATGCATTAGTTCGTTGATCCACTCCTTGAGCGTAGCCGATGCACCGGCATCAAGACAGAGATCATAAGGGTTGTGGCGGGTGTGCTGATACCAGGGACCGATACGAAAGGAAGCTTTTGACAGCGAACTGATATACTCCAGTGATTTATGGTTATGATGTATAGACAAATTGATGAGCACATCAAAGGGCTGTTCGATAAAAGCATCCACCACCGGGCCTCGCGGCACTTTGGAAACTTTGGCAAGATCTGCAGCGGTAAATGAATCAAAGGGTGTGGAGGTGGGTTCTGATCGGCCATCGAGGAAGCCTAAAATTTTCACCCTGTGTCCGTCTTTGCGTAAGGTCTCAGCAAAGGTCAATACCTCCGTCCGATCACCGGGGATACCGGCATCGACGAGAATACCAAAATGATTTTTTCGGTCTTTTCTAAACTGGGAGGTACGTTTGGATGACTCGCTTAACCTTTTCTTTTTTTCTCTTTCAAAAAAATATGTACGGATAGGTTCTAGCATAAATCCCTTACTTGATCACAGTAGCTGACATGATTAACGGGATTCTTCCGTGTCAGATTTTATTTTGAAGCGGCCCATGGCCGAATATTTTTCAATTCGTTGATTAATCCGATCTTCCGGGGTCAGTTTTTTAAGCACTTTCAATTCAGCCTTAATATGTTTGGCCAGCGCTAAGGCCATTCCTTCCGGGTCATTGTGCGCTCCACCGAGGGGCTCTTTGACAATACCATCAATCAGGCCAAATTCTGCCATATGGTCAGCCGTCAGTTTTAATGCTTCGGCGGCCGTTTCTTTAAAATCCCAGCTTCGCCACAATATGGAAGAGCAAGATTCAGGAGAAATCACGGAGTACCAGGTATTCTCCAGCATAAACACCCTGTCGCCCAATCCTATCCCCAACGCACCTCCACTCGCACCTTCGCCAATGATATAACAGATAATGGGCACTTTGAGCTGTGTCATCTCCATCAGGTTACGCGCGATGGCTTCAGCTTGGCCTCTTTCCTCCGCTTCAAGCCCAGGATATGCTCCAGGGGTATCGATCAGTGTCACCACGGGGATATCAAATTTTTCAGCCAGTTTCATCAGGCGGAGGGCCTTGCGATATCCATCAGGATTGGCCATTCCAAAATTGCGGTATTGCCGCATTTTAGTATTAGCCCCTTTCTGATGACCTATCACCATTACTGAGCGACCATCTATCTGCGCAAAACCACCAACTATAGCTTTGTCATCGCGCACCTGGCGATCACCATGCAATTCGATGTAGTTGGTAAACATCTGCTGGACATAAAACAGTGTGTAGGGACGCTCCGGATGCCTTGACAATTGTACTTTCTGCCAACCGGTGAGGTTGCCATAGATCTCCTTTTTGGTTTGGATGATCTTGTTCTCCAGATCCCGTATGGCCCCACTGACATCTACGTCCCCTTGAGCTTCAATTTGTTTGATTTGCTCGAGCTGATCATAGAGGCTTTCAAGGGGCTGCTCAAATTCAAGAAACACCATAAGCTGTTGATTAACAAGCCTTAAAGTCGGGGCGAATTAAGGTTGGTCGTCAAAGGTAGAAAAAATCCTTCGCAAGGTGCAAGAGGGGTAAGAGGGGTAAGATAAGTAAGAGGGGTAAGACATGTAAGCGGGGTAAGACATTCAACAGGTCTAGATGCCAGACTTCAGACTTCCAGATGCCAGACTAGCGACTTTTGTTGAGCGTAAGTTTACTTACGCTCGTGTGCTCGCAAGGTTAACCTTGCATTCGCGAAAGCTTTAGTAAACTTACGCTAAACATGAAATACGCTTAAAAATGAAAAAGTTTCATCGCCCCCTTTCAGGGGGTAGGGGGTATTGTGTAGGGGGTATTGTGTAGGAGGTAGTGGGTCCAAAATAATCCTCAATGCCGCACATCCTTTCGCTCAGGCTCCATAAGTCTTTTCCTAACGTAGGATCCTGTGCGGATTTAAATACTTCTTTTGGTTTGCAGCTTTCCCAGAATAGTCCGCTTTGGTTTTGAACATGTGGATCTGTAGCACAAAAAACAGATGTTCTTGCACCTTCAGCAGGGGACTGACCTTTGCGTCGTCTGAATTTCCAGGCGAGGGTATGAAGCCATGAGGTATGCTTGAGGCCAATGTCAGTTTTGACCAACCCTGGAGAGACAGCATACACGCTTACATTCGAATCTGGTTTCCTGGAATCGAATTCGAAGGTGAAATATATATTGGCCAGCTTGGATTGGCCATTTGATTTGAGCCCATGATAATTTTTAGCATAACCGGGATCTTCAATATTTATTTTTCCATATGAATGCGCATTGCTGGCGACATTGACCACACGAGCAAATGCTGCTTTTCGGAGTGAAGGATATAACAGATGCGCCATCATAAAATAACTCAGGTGATTGGTGGCATAGACTGTTTCAATGCCTTCTTCTGTGAGCTTATAATCGGACATCCATGTCCCTACATTATTGATTAGCCCATCAATGACCTCATGTCTCTCGGTGATGGCCTTAGCCGCTTTACGCATATCATTCAACAAACTAAGTTCAGCGACCTCATTTTCAAGATCAGCATCCGGATGCGTCCTTTGAATGTCAGCCATAGCCCACTCCCCTTTTTCCTGTGTTCGCGTGATCAAAACAACTTTGGCGCCCTGAGCAGCTAGAGCTCTCGAGGTCTCGAGGCCTAGTCCCTGGTTGGCGCCTGTCACTACATATATTTTCTTGTTCACGCTCCTTTACTTTGAATGTGACTGCAAACCTAAGGAAAAGGTGTAAGACAGAAAGTAATGTAAGACAGTGAGAGGTGCAAGGCAGTAAGAGGGTAAGAACGTAAGAGTGATAAGGAGGATGCGCTAGGTCTCCCCCGGATTTCCATGCGTCAGGATGTGTGCAGCGGAAAACAGGTGGTGTATTGAGGGGGCGGGCAAGGATGCGCTAGAGGAAGTCGAAATAGGATGGGGGTACAGACGCTTTGTGTAAGACAGTGAGAAGCGTAAGACAGTAAGCCTTGTCAGCTTGTCACATACAGTAACATTTTGCATGTTCATTGAAGATGAGAGCCATTGCCTTGATATCGCTGTATGTATTCATCCTGACCCGTCATGGGATAGCACAGGAATTGAGTGGTATGGCCGGCACACTATCCCGCCACCGAGGTGCTGCGGGGGGATTTAAGGGCCACTTTTCACTCACGCCTTGCGTCGTGATCTACGCTGCGCTTCGATTTTCATTTCTCCGGTTGGTGAGCGTAGTCGAACCATCATTTTTCTCTTTTCTCTTTTCTCTTATAAAACACCTGTCCTCCCCCCATCCACCGTTATCTGCGTACCAGTGATATACGCTGCTGCAGGTGATGCCAGAAAAGCAACCGCTGCTGCAATCTCTTCAGGCTTGCCAAACCGCTTCATGGGGATCTCTGCAAGCATTTCTGTCCTTACCTCCTCCGCATTTCTTCCTTGTTTGGTGGCCTTGTTTACTACGATTGCATTGAGCCTGTCTGTTTCGGTAGCTCCAGGCAATACATTATTGACCGTGATATGATAAGGTGCCAGCTCATTAGCCAGGGTTTTGGACCAGTTGGCCACGGCTGCCCTGATGGTATTGGATACGCCCAGGCCGTGAAGCGGTTGTTTGACAGAGGTAGAGATAATATTGATAATCCGTCCGAAGGCTACTGATTTCATTCCCGGCACAACCAACTGAACAATAAGGTGATAGGCCAAAAGATGTTGTTCAAATGCCTGTCTGAAGGCCGATGGGTCTGCGTCAAGGATCGCCCCGGCTGGAGGCCCTCCCGTATTATTGACCAGGACATGGATTTTTTTAAGCGTGACCAGGCCCGTTATTTTCTGATGCAGGTCACGATGATTGGTCGTATCGGCAATGATAAAATCATGATCCTGTCCCGGCTCCCGATGCAGTTCAGCCAGCGCATCCGTAAGCGCAGAAGGCGTTCTCGCCAGCAGGGTCACATTTGCCCCCAGACGGGATAATTCGATAGCGGATGCTTTGCCGATACCACTACTGCCACCGCAAACGAGCGCATTTTTTCCTTTGAGATCCAGATTCATAGCTTGTTCTTTTGGTTTATTTACGGAAGTCGTGTCCTTTCTCCTTTTCGGGAATGACTACCTTCGCAGAAGAAATTAACGACTATGGCGCAAGATATAATCATTGCCTCAGATCGGGCGCAACCCCTTGGCCGCTATCCTCATACCCGAAAGATAGGGCCATGGATATTTATTTCCGGGACCAGTTCAAGAAGGCCGGATAATACCTATGCCGGAGCTGAGGAGGATGCCAATGGCCAATGGAAACTTGATATCCGGATCCAAACCCAGGCAGTGCTTGAAAATATCAGCCATTACCTTCAATTGAATGCAGCCGACCTACAACACCTGGTAGATGTGACGGTTTTTTTAAAAAACATGAGCGATTTTGATGCTTACAATGAAGTCTATAATTCATTTTTCCCAAGCGCAGGACCCTGCAGAACTACAGTTGAAGTTTCTGCACTACCCCGCCCTCAGATTTTGATAGAAATAAAAGGTACCGCATATATTGAAGAGAAATGATGATTGATAAAGTCATAAGACAGGAAATGGAATTCAGCATACTTTCGCGCAAAGACGCAAAGGCGCAAAGGGGTTTACCAACTATCTGCAATCAAAAAAACCAAATCTATAATCTGCGCTAATCTTTTTAAAATGCATCTGCGTCATCCTTGTGGTGTGCGAAGCCGAACCATGCGATCCAAAAAATACTAAAATGTCAGAAAAATTCACCTCCGTCCATTACCATTCCTACCTGGAACTGGATAAACTCCTCAACGCCCAAAATCTGCGCTCGGCAGCGCTTGATAAAGTCCCTGCGCATGATGAGATGTTGTTTATCATTATGCACCAGGTCTACGAACTGTGGTTTAAACAGATCATCCATGAGATCAAATCGATTGCCCTGCTGTTTGAGGGCGACCTGATGGATGAGCGTGAGATATCTGTAGCTGTAGCCAGGCTTGAACGTATCATTGAAATCCAAAAACTCCTCATCGAACAGATCAATGTGATGGAGACAATGACGGCCATGGATTTCCTCGATTTCAGGCAATACCTTTTTCCGGCCAGCGGATTTCAAAGCCTCCAGTTTAGAATCATGGAAAATATGCTGGGCCTGAAAGAAGAACAGCGCCTGACCTACAACAGTCAACCTTATGATGTCGTATTCTCCGGCCAGCAAAAAGAGATTCTCAAAGAGAGTATGAATAACAAATCACTCCTCACGCTGGTGATCGATTGGTTGGACCGTACACCCTTCCTTGAATTTGACAAATTCAATTTCCTTGAAGCATACAAAAAGGCAGTCGAACATATGTTGCAAAAAGACCGAGATACGATCAATGCTTCTGATATTCTTTCAGAAGAAACCAAACAACAGCGACTTACCATGGTTGGTGATACCAGCACGTATTTTATGGCCGTCTTCGATCCTTCCAAGTTTGAAGAAATGCGCGAACGCGGTGAAGTGAAGTTCTCTTATAAGGCTATGCTCGCGGCGCTATTTATCTTTTTGTACAGAGACGAACCCATTTTACAACAACCCTATCGTTTTCTATCACGTCTCATGGATATCGAGGAGATGCTCACCTTGTGGCGCAATCGACATGCCCAGATGGTATTGCGTATGATCGGTCGTAAGACAGGAACAGGAGGTTCATCAGGACATCAGTACTTAAAAGCGACTGCACAACAGCATCAGATCTTCACTGATCTCTATCAGGTTGCTACCCTGCTGATTCCAAGATCTGATCTGCCTGCGCTGCCTGATGATCTCAGAAAACATTTGAGCTTTCACTTTTCATCCAAATGAAACAATATAATCACTTTGTAAACGGCGAATACCGTCCATCCCTGGATGGCAGGACCATGGACATCATCAATCCGGCCACCGGAAAAAAATATGCCACTATAGCGTCAGGTGATGAGGCAGATGTGCGCTTGGCCTACAATGCGGCAAACAATGCTGCGGAAGCGTGGGCACTGACGCCATTACCAACGAGGCAAACTATTTTACAAAAAATAGCTTCGCTCATCGAAGAAAAAACCGAGATGTTTGCTCAGGCAGAGATGCTTGACACAGGAAAACCCATTTCACTTGCACGTCGTTTGGACATTCCGAGGGCTGCATCCAATTTTGCATTTTTTGCAGCGGCTGCTTCACAACTTGCCTCTGAGTCACATTACATGCCAGGACAGGCTTTAAATTATACTGTGCGTCAACCTATTGGTGTAGTTGGATGTATCTCCCCATGGAATCTTCCGCTCTATCTTTTCACCTGGAAGATAGCGCCAGCGCTCGCCGCCGGCAATACTGTAGTAGCCAAACCATCAGAAATCACTCCGGTCACAGCGGCCATGTTAGGCGAGATCTGTAATGAAGCTGGGTTGCCTGCTGGTGTTTTAAATATTATCCATGGCACTGGTCCGGCAGTTGGGGAAGCCATTGTGAAACATGAAGGCATAAAAGCGATTTCCTTTACCGGCAGCACTGCTGTAGGAAAAAGAATCGCAGGTATTTGTGCTGAACAATTAAAAAAAGTATCGCTTGAATTAGGAGGCAAAAATCCGGTCATCATTTTTGCAGATTGCGATTATGAAGAAATGCTCGAGACCACGATCAGATCATCTTTCAGCAATCAAGGTCAGATATGTCTTTGCAGTTCACGAATCCTGGTACAGAAAAGTATCTACGAAAAATTTGTCGCAGACTTTTCCGCCCGGGTGCGCCAAATGAAAATCGGTGATCCCGCTTCATCTGAAACGGAAGTTGGTGCTTTGATATCTGAAGGCCACTTACAAAAAGTTCTTTCCTATATCGAACTTGCGCAGATGGAAGGTGGACGAATTGAATGTGGAGGTAAACAGGTTACAATGCCTGCACCGCTCGATAGTGGGTATTATGTAGAACCAACTATCATCACCGGGCTCGTACAAAACTGCCGTACCAACCAGGAAGAAATCTTCGGGCCGGTCGTCACGATCATGCCTTTTGAAATGGAAACAGAAGCTATCGCGATAGCTAATCAATCATCCTATGGATT
Organism: Chitinophagales bacterium; assembly: GCA_038203965.1. Taxonomy (GTDB): domain Bacteria; phylum Bacteroidota; class Bacteroidia; order Chitinophagales; family Saprospiraceae; genus Opimibacter. The sequence goes on from JBBRDL010000056.1 coordinate 9,597, forward strand.
AGCATCCATCGTTTGGACAAACCATCTCGCCCGAGCGCACAGAGTAGCCGGTGCACTGCAATCCGGAATCGTATGGGTCAATTGTTGGTTGCTTCGTGACTTGCGCACTCCTTTTGGTGGCGTCAAACAATCCGGTATAGGCAGAGAGGGCGGATGGGAAGCGATCAGGTTTTTTACAGAAGCGAAGAATGTGACGATAAAGTATGAACATTAAGAAAGGCTTAAGGCTTATTGGCTTATGGCTTATGGCCTAATGAGGCATAAAAAAGCTTATAAGCCTATAAACCATAAGCTCATAAGCCCATAAGCAACCTTTCTAGTTTAACCAATCACCTTAAAAGCAAGCTCATTTGAAAATCGATATACACACCCACATCATGCCGCGCGATATCCCCCGCTGGGTGGAGAAATTCGGTTATGGCAAATTCGTGCATCTGGAAGATTGTGGAAATTGCCGCGCGAGAATGATGGTGGGGGATAAATTTTTCAGGGAGGTAGAATCCAATTGCTGGGACCCGATGATACGTATTCAAGAATGCGATGTGCATGGGGTACACAAACAAGTGCTTTCTATTATTCCTGTGCTTTTTTATTATTGGACAAAAGGCAATGATGGCCTTGAGACGAGTCGGTTCTTCAATGATTTTATTGCAGAAGTTGTGAGTCGTCATCCGCAGCGCTTCATTGGTCTGGGCACTATACCACTGCAGGATCCGCAGCTTGCCATTCAGGAACTTGAGCGGTGCATCAAGGATCTAGGCATGGTCGGTGTGGAGATCGGATCACATGTCAACCAGTGGAATCTCAATGATCCGGCTCTTCTTCCCTTTTATGAAGCAGCGGAGCGCTTAGGCGCTTGCATCTTTGTGCATCCTTGGGAGATGATGGGTTCTGATGAAATGGCACGTTACTGGCTACCATGGCTCGTCGGCATGCCTGCAGAAACAAGCAGGGCAATTTGTTCGATGATCTTCGGAGGTGTTTTTGAAAAATTTCCCAAACTACGAGTGGCATTCGCGCATGGAGGAGGATCGTTTCCTGCCACCATAGCGAGAATCGAACATGGCTTTAATGTCAGACCGGACCTGTGTGCCATCGACAATGACAAATCACCTCGCACCTACCTTGGAAAATTCTGGATTGACTCCCTTGTGCATGACGAACGTATCCTGGATTATCTGATCGATCTTGTTGGAGCAGACAGAATAGCGTTAGGTAGTGACTACCCTTTCCCTTTAGGCGAGGAATCTCCAGGAAAATTAATTGAGCACATGCCATATAGTGATCATACAAAGGAATGGTTGTTGTATAAGTCAGCGATGGAATGGATGAATCTTAAGTGAAGCATGTTGGTTCGACAAGCTCACCAACCAATAAAGTGAAGCATGATGGTTCAACTTAGCTCACCAACCGATAAAGTGAAGCATGATGGTTCGACAAGCTCACCAACCAATAAAGTGAAGCATGATGGTTCAACTTAGCTCACCAACCGTTAAAGTGAAGCATGTTGGTTCAACTTAGCTCACCAACCGATAAAGTGAAGCATGATGGTTCGACAAGCTCACCAACCGTTAAAATGAAGCATGATGGTTCAACTTAGCTCACCAACAGATAAAGTGAAGCATGATGGTTCGACAAGCTCACCAACCGTTAAAGTGAAGCATGATGGTTCAACTTAGCTCACCAACCGATAAAATGAAGCATGATGGTTCGACAAGCTCACCAACCGTTAAAGTGAAGTATGAATGCCAAGATGCTAGTCGTAAGACGCAAAATGTATTATGCTAAACTGTTTTTATCAACATATAAACATATAAACCTATCAACATTAAATCTAAATCAACTCCCCCTTTTAGGGGGCAGGGGGTAAAACAAATCAAATTATGCTATCAGGCAAATACCGCGATCAATTTCACATTCCACAAGTCAATGGCGAAGACTCCATATACCTTTGTGGAAATTCATTAGGACTTCAGCCTAAAAAGGTAAAAGAATATGTAAACCAGGAGCTTGAGGACTGGGCGACGCTTGGCGTAGAAGGCCACCTGCATGCACGACATCCATGGCTTCCGTACCATGAATTTCTAACACAGTCAATGGCAAAACTTGTTGGTGCTAATGCGAGTGAAGTGGTGGTCATGAATTCACTGACCGTCAATCTACATTTATTGATGGCTTCTTTTTACAAGCCGACAGCAACACGTTATAAGATCCTGATTGAAAGCGATGCATTTCCTTCGGACCGCTATGCTGTGGCATCCCAAGCTAAATGGCATGGCTTTAAAGAAGAAGATGCGATTGTCTTGTGGAAACCAAAGCCAGGGAACCATTTGCTTGAACAGGACGACCTTGAAGACATATTGCTCAATGAAGGAGAGCAGATTGCACTCATACTCCTTGGTGGCGTCAATTATTATACCGGACAATATCTCAATATCCCTGAGCTCACAAGATTGGGACATGCATATGGTATAGTCATGGGCTTTGACCTCGCCCATGCTACAGGCAATGTGGCCATGCAATTACATGACTGGGATGTTGATTTTGCTGCCTGGTGCAGTTATAAATATCTCAATTCAGGTCCGGGTAGCCTCGGTAGTATTTTTATCCATGATAAACATGGACAGGATCTATCTGTTCCGAGATTGTCCGGATGGTGGGGGCACAATAAAACCACACGATTCAGAATGAGAGATGAATTTGATCCATTGCCTGGCGCAGAAGGATGGCAGTTGAGCAATCCACCGATACTTCCGCTGGCAGCTATGCGTGCTTCATTGGAATTATTTGACCAGGCTGGAATTCAAAATCTACGCATAGCTTCACAGGAAAATGTTCAGTACCTGTATGATGCTTTGAGCCAAATGCCAGGACTACAAATCATCACGCCCGAACATCCCGATGAAAGAGGTTGTCAATTATCCCTTTTAATCAAAGAGAATGGACGTGACATGTTTGATCATCTCGCCAAACAAGGGGTGATCGCAGACTGGCGCGAGCCTGATGTGATACGAATAGCCTTTGCCCCTTTTTACAATAAAAGGGAGGATGCTGAGCGGTTTGTCAAAATGGTTGAAGCGTATGTTTAAAATGTATTACAATCTCCCTTTGCTAAAGTCAACACCTTGAAACTTCAACCAAAAAAAGAACATCCAAAAGAAAAAACACGGTTGCATCCGCGCAACAGACATCGTGAAAGATATGACTTCAACCAACTCGTAGGATCATGTCCTGAACTAGCTCCCTTCGTAACTTTAAACATCTACGGAGACGAATCGGTGGATTTTTTCAATCCGGAGGCTGTTAAAATGTTGAACAAAGCGTTATTGAAACATTATTATGATATCGCCTATTGGGACATTCCTGAAAACTACTTATGTCCTCCTATTCCGGGCAGGGCCGATTACATTCATACAGTTGCAGACCTGTTAGGCAGCCAGGCGTTTGGGAAAATCCCAACTGGTCCTAAAGTCAAATGTCTTGACATTGGGGTGGGTGCAAATGGTGTGTACCCCATCATCGGCATCAAAGAATATGGCTGGTCATTTATCGGAACGGATATCGATCCGGTATCAATTGCTTCGTGTCAAAACATCATTGAAAAAAATCCAACACTGAAGGGATTGATCGAATTGCGGATACAACCCAATCCTAGTGACATATTTCAAGGCGTAGTTTCAAGCGATGAATACATTGATCTCACCATCTGTAATCCGCCGTTTCACTCCTCGTTGGCAGATGCGCAAGCCGGAACACTCCGCAAACTAAATAATCTGACCGCTAAAAAAAATACGAACCCCATTCTGAACTTCGGAGGTCATCCAAATGAATTGAGCTATGAAGGAGGTGAGAAAGTTTTTATCGCGAATATGATTCTTCAGAGTAAACTATTCTCGTCAAACGTTTTTTGGTTTTCCACCCTCGTCTCCAAACAATCAAATCTCAAAATGGTCTATGCAGAACTGAACTATGCGGAGACAACGGATGTAAAAACATTTCCGATGGGGCAGGGAAACAAATCCAGCCGGATCGTCGCATGGACTTTTCAATCTCCGAAACAAAAGAAAATGTGGGTGGATACAAGGTGGAAGGAATAGCCTAAACATGCTATCCTCTCAGCTTTGCCCAAAGTAAGCTTGAATTTAGGCCAACTAATATTCGTCTTCACGGGCAAAGCCGGAACCCTTCTACTCAAATAGGATTATATTTGCTAACTGATGTTATCCAAAAAGGATCATATAACCTATTGGCATAAGACTGGCCACGACAGTTGGGATGCGGCTGTATACTTAATGCAAGGCAAAAAAAATGTCGAAGCATTATTTATATTTTGCCTGGCTATTGAAAAATGGCTAAAGGCTAATTGGGTCAAGGACAATATAGATCATTTGCCTCCTCGCATTCATGATCTTCAGTCGATTTATTCTCAGACCGATCTTCAATTGCCACCTGAATTAATTGATTTTCTTGATACGATCAATAGATGGAACCTTGAAGGACGCTACCCAGACTTTCGGTTTAGTCTTCACAAGTTAGCTACTCAGGTATATATAGACCAACAATAATAAACTTCAAAATCTTAAGACGTGCTTACTAGAAAGGCTTTAAACGAAACCTTGTCTGCCGTCCGGTCGGATCTGATACAATTGGGGTTGCGTCCTGAAAGAATGATCCTTTATGGTTCATATGCTAAGGGTGGTGTTCATACCAATAGCGATATTGATATAGCTATCTGGCATAGAAATTTTAACGGGGACCGTTTTGCTGACCTGGAACAGATAAGACCAATCCTCCGAAAATATCTTGGCCTGGATATAAAAACATACCCTTCAGAAGCGAACGCTGATAATTTTGATCCTTTTATTCGAATTGTGGAAGAAACAGGCATAGAGCTTATTGAAGCTGATTTGTTCCGACCCATTTAGGAATATTCCTACATGTGTAAAACAAACTCGTTGACTCGATTTTTATTAAGTTCGGTGCACCTACTATCTTTAGTTCAGCTAATCGTTAATCCAGTTGTATTGCATAGCCAGTCAAATCATCCCGAGGCCGAAATCATCTACGAAGTTTATGTCCAGTCCTTCTGCGACAGCAATGGAGACGGCATTGGAGATCTCCCCGGGCTCATCTCTAAACTTGATTATATACAAGACCTGGGGGCCACAGCGCTGTGGATGATGCCTGTGCATCCATCGCCTTCCTATCACAAATATGATGTCCGTGATTATTATGCTATTCATCCCGACTTCGGGACGATGGCTGATATGGAGCGCCTGATTGCTGAAGCGACCAAAAGAAATATGAAAGTCATTCTTGATCTGGTGGTCAATCACACGTCATCTGAACATCCGTGGTTTAAATCTTCCTCTTCTTCACTTGATAGTCCATTTCGTCAATATTATGTCTGGGAGGATTTTGAATCCGTCAAAAACGAAATCAATAAAAAAGAAACAACATTTGATTCAGACAATCTCACGCAGTGGCATGAATGGGAAGGCCAGTCGGATCGCTACTATGGATTTTTCTGGAAAGGAATGCCGGATCTGAATTTTGATTATCCCCCGGTTCGTGAAGAGATCTATAAGATCGGGAAGTTCTGGCTTGATAAGGGCATTGACGGATTCCGCCTTGATGCGGCTAAACACATTTATCCCGATGACAGGTTTGATGATACTCGTGCCTTTTGGGAAGAGTTTACCGCTGAAATGAGAGCTATCAAACCTGATGTCAAAATCATTGGTGAAGTGTGGTCTGATTCTAATATGCTTTCGACGCTCTTCAAAGGCCTGCCTTCGCTGTTTAATTTCGAAATGACCAAAGTGATTCCGGAGAGCATCCTTGGAGAAGATGGTGACCGGTTGATGACTGTATACTCAAACATCATATCCGCTTATAACGCATCAAATGCTCCTTATGAGGACGCGATCCTGCTCTCCAACCATGATATGAACCGTATTCGGTCCACACTTGGTGGGGACATTCCGCTGACCAAGCTGGCCGCCGCTATTCTCCTCACACTACCTGGTACGCCTTATATTTATTATGGCGAAGAAATCGGCATGTTGGGTGTGAAACCAGACATACATTTGAGGGAGCCCTTTATTTGGGCTGAAAATTGCCCGTCCAATACGACCTGGGAGAAACCAACCTATTCAATGGCACCTGATGTAACATCGCTTGAACTACAAATGGATGATCCCACATCCATATACAATCACTATAAAAAATGGATTGGATTTCGAAAAGAATATCCTGAACTAGCCACTGGCAAACCCGAGTTTAAAGACCTACAAAATAATTCGCTTATCACCTTCACGATAAAAGGAAAGAAACGAACATTGTGGGTGATACACAATTTGAGTGGCAGTGAAGTTAAACTACCTTTCAAGAACAAAGCTTCAATTGTCTCCCATGGCTACCAGGTAAATGTGGATGATGAATTTAGCCTATCTGCCTACTCTTCAGCCCTGATTGTGATGGTTCAATAGATGCAAAACGGCAGATGTCAGATATTAGATGTTAGATTTTAAAAGCAAAAAGCATTATTTCAGCATTTCAGCCCACATCAACAGCATAAGAGTCCAAAAATCAACTTATCAACACACAAACAAATCAACATATAAACACATAAACTAATCAACATATAAACACATAAACCAATCAACACATCAACACATCAACTCAACTTCTTCCTCCCACCACTACCTGATGCCTTGAAGTCCGTCCTGCATTCGCAAGAGAGGTCCTGGTATATTCGATCTCCTCCAGCAATCTTTTTACATCTTTGTTTTTGGAATCAAATTTGAGGATCGATTTAGCAATCATCTCTGCCTGGTCAAAATCCTCAAGCCAGCAATAGGCCAGCGCCTGGTTGTAGAGACAGATATATTTTAGTTTTTCCTGGTCCTTGTTTCCGACATTATATTTTACAGCAGTAGCTCCATAGAAATCAAGTGCCGGTTGCGCTTTAGCTTTTACAGCATCGAGGCATTTATCAGCAGCCATCAATTCAAATGCGGCCTGCATGATCTCTGCATTGCGTTGAAACTTGTCGTAGTCCTGATGGTTCTTCTTGCCGATGGCGGCAAACTTTATTTTATCCTTTATCCGTTTGAAACCAAATGCAGTATTAAGCTTATCCTCTATTTTATTCATGCCTTCCTTGGTCAGGTCCTTTTGCAAATCAATCAGTTTCATATTGCGTTGTATACGCCAATAGGAATCAATATCTGCTATAGTATTGTATGAAGAAGATATCCAGGAACGGGTATCCGACATGGAAAATATATATTCATCCCATAGGGATTTTCCTTCTTTATTATATACCTTGATACCCATCGGCAGGCTGTACTTGACTTCCATGCTATAGGTATACCTGTATCGTTCAGTGCCATCTTTATCCTTGACTTTTGTTTTGTTGGTATTTCTGGATTCATTCCAGACTATAAACTCACCGATATTTGCTGTAATTTCCACATCGGGACTTTTGCTTACACGTTTATATCCATCCAGTTTGAGATACGTATCCACCAGGTATGATTCGGTAAAACCGCTTTTAGCCAATTCATTAAAGCGAACTTCAAGCTCTGCATCGTACGTAAAGTAATCCAGCGGAAGCGGGTCATCAGGCATACGATAATATGCAACCGGTGCGGGTTCTGTGGAAATCGTTACAGATTGTCCATTCACAATGGAAACAGCACTCCATAAAAAAATGACGAGAAGGTTTTTCATATGGTCTGGATTCTTAGGAAAGAAAACATAATCAGGATAAAATTATAGTTTTATCCGGCAATGAGAAATACTGTATTCGATTGCCTTTTAGATATAAATACATTGGGTCTAAAATCTACCCATTCATATATGCGCCAAGTGTGAAGAAAAAGATTTTACCTGAAGGATGTCGGTTTTTCCTATCTTTTCCGCATGTCTTCACATGTCATCATCACCGGTGCCGGTCTATGCGGCACGTTACTAGCCTTACAACTTGCACATCGCGGCCATAAAATCACCTTGCTGGAAAAACGCAGTGACCTGCGAAAAGAAGCTTTGTCTGCAGGCCGTTCGATAAATCTAGCCCTGTCTGACCGTGGACTCGCAGCACTGGATCTTGTAGGCCTCAAACAAAAAGCACTGGATATCTCCATTCCCATGCTCGGCAGGATGATACACCCTAAAGGTGGTGAAACCACCATGCTCCTGCCCTATAGCGGTCGCGATGGAGAATATATTCAATCTATATCCCGCCCAGGACTAAATGCCCTATTGCTCGACGCAGCAACAGATCATCCTTCCATCGATATTCTTTTTAATCATGGGGCACAGACTGTAGATATTTTAAATGCCCGCGTGGCTGGGACCATAGATCATACTAGTCAAACCTTTGAATTAACTGGTGATATCCTGATCGGTACAGATGGTGCTGGTTCGGAAGTTAGAAACGGATTCTTGCAGATGGGTTCAACCATCCGTTTTAATTACAGCCTGCAATGGCTGGATCATGGATATAAGGAGCTGGAAATTCCTGCCGGAACTAATGGCACCTGGTTAATTGAAAAAAACGCCCTGCATATCTGGCCACGTCACAGTTTTATGGTCATCGCACTACCCAATCTCGATGGAAGTTTTACGGTGACATTATTCCTGGCTTTTGATGGAGCACCTGGTTTCAATCAATTGCAAACCGATAAAGAAATATTGGATTTTTTCAATGATCAGTTTCCGGATCTCGTTTCCATGATGCCTGATCTTGTGAAAGATTTCAAACACCATCCAACTGGTGCGCTTGGCACTGTAAAATGTGGGCCTTGGCATACTGAAAAATCATTGCTCATGGGCGATGCCGCTCATGCCGTCGTTCCTTTCTATGGTCAGGGGATGAACTGTTCGATGGAAGATGTACTCAAACTGGATTATTGTCTCGATGAGGTCGGTGAAAACTGGCCAAAGGCTTTTGACTTATATTATACCGGAAGAAAAAAGGATGCGGATGCCATCGCTGATCTCGCCGTCGAAAACTATTATGAGATGCGCGATCATGTAGACAATCCTGACTTCATCGCAAAACGTGCTATAGAGATGCAGCTTGAAAAAAAATATCCTGATTACGCTTCCAAATATAACCTGGTCACCTTCTGCGAGCAGCATCCATATTCCTATGCTAAAGAAAAAGGGAATAAACAGGACAAATGGTTGTTGGCGTATTGCAATGCAAAAGATACATCAAACTTAACGGATGATGAATTGGACAGCATCTATCAGGCTTTAAAAAAAGTATGATATAGTCGTGCCATGGAAAAAGCGCTCATTGTAATTTTCATTTTATTCCATGTGGTTTTGTGGAATATTACATTTTAACAAATGTCCTGATCTGACTTCTACTTTTTTGCCTGAGCTCCAGCAAATACGTTCCGGCTGAAATTCCAATTTGATCCAGGTGAATTTGAAAAGGGGTTTTAAAGTCGGCATTCAACGACTGCGTCCAGACAAGCCGGCCTGTCAGATCATAGATACGCATACTCCCAGGAAATTGAATTTGATCAGTCTGCAACCAGAGTGATCCTTCTGCCGGATTGGGGTAAATCAAAAATATAGATTCCGTTTCTGCTTCTGCTATTGCGGTGATCACAATGTCCAGATCGAAGAATATGGAATCACGGCCACAGCTATTTTCTACCCACAGTTTAACAGGGTATGTACCGTTCTTTTCAATCAAAAAGGAGAGTGTATCATTATGGATAATCGATTCATCACCAAATTGCCAGGACACATCATCATCCGAAGGTCCTTTGTAAATACAATAATATAAGGAATCGTAAATAGCGATGGAATAGGTTGGAACAGGCGAATCCTCGATGGATATTGAATCTTCAATTAACTTATTTGCGCTTCCCAAAGCATTAAAGACTGTCAAAGAAATGTCGAAAATGCCTTGATCAAGATACACCACTTTTACGATAGAATCTTTTGAGAAACCAGGCTCACCACCTTCAAAATACCAGTTCAAGGAGTCAATGCTTCCTGTCGACTGACTGGTATATACTATAGTATCCATTTGGCAAACGATGTAATCGGAAATTGTAAAAAGTGGTTTGGGAAGATTGATAACAAATTGAATTTCCTTTATTACGGTATCTGTTCCGCAATCATTTGTTACGATCAAGGTGACCTTATACTTTCCTTCGGCTTCAATAATGAGTGTGTCATTTTCAATGATTGGTCCAAAATTTAGCTGCCAGGAAAGTGAATCCGTATGAGTTCCAACATAAACACAATACAAAAGTAAATCAGCTATTGATTCAACAAATTCAGCTACGGGTGGACCTTGTACGATTATCGAATCCATTAAGGCCAATGTAGGACTACCTAAAATATTATAAGCAGTCAACGCTACATCAAAAACTCCAATATCCGTATAAACCACGCTGACAATCGAATCATTTGAAAATGGTGGATCACCCCCTTCAAAATGCCATGCCAAAGAATCAATAAATCCTGTTGAATGACTTATATAGACAACTGTATCCGGTGGACAAAAAGCGTAATCTGAAACTGAAAATTGGGGGCTTGGAAGGTTGAAAATAACAGGAATGGTTTCTTTAATGGTGTCTGCTCCGCAGGGATTGGAAACGATCAGGGTGACCGTATAATTTCCTTCCTCGTTATAGGCATGTTTAGGGGCTAATAAATTGCTGGTCAGGCTGTCCCCAAATTCCCACAAAATATCGTCAATCAGATTCGCAGGTTCGGTTTGATTGAAATACACAAGACCATTCTGGATTTCCCATTCAATTTGAGCTACGGGAGGTCGTTTATAAAATTTGAAAATGACATAAAATTGATCCGTCAAATGACGAGGATCACGAAAGCCTTGCAGCCAACCCGAGTATACAATTACATCCTGGTTATGATTTTGCGGAAATACCGTTAAGGAATCTAAAGGTGTAAACCCGGAAAATGGTGTATTACCGTCAGGTCCGGTGAAGTTATATTTCCAAAAAGCTACTTCACTATGATGATGTGTGAGGTCATCGAAGTGAAGGGTTAGGGAGTCCGGGAGGCAGGCATGTAAAATAGTATCGGGTCCGTTGACTGATATAGCAGGGACATCACAAACCACTCTTAATCGTTTAAATCCATACGGGTCGAAAACACCGTCGTATTCCACATCCCACGCTCCAACCACATTGTCCATAAAAGGAAACATAGCGAGGGTTAAATCTATATCTCCATCTGAATCGCAATGGTAAATTTCATCCTTCACCGATAAGGAATAGGAAAAAAGCCAAGACTGGTTACTTGGGCTGCACGAGTCACCATCCCCCCAATCATACCGAATCGGAGGACCGGGTATGTTACAATTGCCGTTAATGCCATAACAAAACCATCCGGGAGGAAGCCTGTCTCCGGTTGGCGATTCCCAGCAAGGATGACAGCAACCTCCGAAAATATCCTCAGCATACATTCCCACAAAGGGATCAAACAGCGTACTTTTCAACCCAGTTGATGCATAAAGTTGATCCTCAAAAAAACCATTTTTCAGATAATCGCTATATCTATTGTAATAGACATCGTCCTCAAACCAATCCCATGTGGAAGTACCGAAATTTCCATTATACAGCTGTCCAAAAGGAAGCCCGTTAAGCGTTGAATTTTCAGCAAATGTAGCATACGTATCATCTGACCAACTTTGACCAAAAAGCGGGACCAATCCCTGAAACCATGAACAGGTTGATATTGCATCCGGACGTTGAATGACCCATGTCGACATATACAAAACCTCTCCCTGATAATACGGACCATCGAGTGGGCCATTGTATTCACGCCATTCCACTTGCGGTGTCCGGACCAGCATATTATGGTATGGCTGCACTTCTGACAAATCATTCATACACAAAGTAAAAGTTCCTGTAGTCGCATCAATACTCGTGACCGCTAACATATACTCTCCATATTCCAAATCAAGTCCAATCCATTCTGCTTTTCCATCCACGCCTTCAAGCCAGGGCTCAACCAGATTATTAAAATCCAGCACTGCAAGGACCAAATTGTTACAAGAGGATAATTTTTTATACAGGCGTAATACAGGCCACGCTATACTTTCACTTCGAAAATGGATGTTGACCGAAGCGTTAGCTTGAAAGATTCGAAAGGAATACCATACAGTTGGAAATAAAGAAACATCGAAAATTTCTACGTCTAGCGGATCCGGGGTGGCATCATCTATATTATCTTCCATACAATAGAAAGAGGTTCCATAAACTTCAATGGGCAAATAGGTTGCAGTTTCACACTTATCATTCACAGGCTGCGCAAGGAGGACAAAAGGAATCCAACTGAACACCACCAACAAGATGGGGAAATAGATACGTTTCCACGGAGTAGAAGAAATAGAGAGGGAATAGGCTATCATATCGAGATAAGTTGGATGAACGCTGCTGAATGAAAGATTCCAATTCAATCCATTACGCTGCCGTGGGCATCTGAAGTTTTTTATCCTCCTTTAAATATCCGAAAAATTCTTATTGAAAAAACCGTAAGTTCCCTTTTTCCGGGATGTCTTCTTCAGGCCTGGTGGGACCTTATCCATCTCCCAACTATTCCCTATTTTTAATCCATGATACGCAGACCCTTCAACTTACAAGCCTGGATAGACGAGCATCGGCATGAACTCAAACCTCCAGTGGCAAACCGCAATCTTTATCATGATGCCGGTGACTATATCGTCATGGTCGTAGCTGGCCCTAATGCCCGCAAAGACTATCACTTTAATGAAACGGAAGAATTGTACTACCAGATCGAGGGAGATATCAACGTTCGCATCCAGGAAGATGGAAAAGCCGTGGATATTCCAATCAAACAAGGAGAGATGTTTTTACTTCCGGGTAATACACCTCATAGTCCGATGCGCCCAGAGGGAACAATTGGACTGGTCATCGAATTGAAGCGGAGTGAAAATGAAAATGATGGTTTGATGTGGTTTTGTGAAAAATGTAATACTAAACTCCACGATACCCGATTCCATCTGACCGATATTGAAAAAGACTTCCTGCCGAGGTTTAGAGAATATTATGCTTCTGAAGAAGCCCGCACTTGTCCAAATTGCGGACATGTGATGGAAGCTGATCCGAGATTCGTGAGCTAGTACCGAAGGCTAAAGGGGCTAAAGGGGCCAAAGAGGCTAAAGGGGCTGAAGAGGCCAAAGAGGCCAAAAAGGCTGAAACGTAAATTAAACCGGGTCCCTGAGCTTGTCGAAGGGAAGAGGTCAAAGAGGCTGAAACGTAAATTAAACCGGGACCCTGAGCTTTTCGAAGGGAAGAGGCCAAAGAGGCTGAAACGTAAATTAAACCGGGTCCCTGAGCTTGTCGAAGGGAAGAGGTCAAAGAGGCTGAAACGTAAATTAAACCGGGTCCCTGAGCTTGTCGAAGGGAAGAGGTCAAAGAGGCTAAA
>JBBRDL010000057.1:0-22503 GCA_038203965.1 Chitinophagales bacterium
AACCTACGCCGAGGAGTTCTTTGTGTTCTGACATGTGTTTGTTGCTTTTTTTGCCATGCAAAAATAGGCAATTGTAAGAGAGTAAGACAGTGAGAGAGTAAGAAAGTAAGAGTGTAAGACAGGGAGAGAGTAAGAAAGTAAGAGTGTAAGACAGTGAGAGAGTAAGAAAGTAAGAGTGTAAGACAGTGAGAGAGTAAGGCAGTGAGAGTGTAAGACAGTAAGAGAGTAAGAGAGTAAGCGAGTAAGGCAGTGAGAGTGTAAGAAAGTAAGCGAGTGAGAATGGAAATCCTACGCTGGAATCATCATTCTTACTGTCTCACTATCTCACTATCTCACTGTCTCACTGTCTTACACTCTCACTGTTCTTATTGTCTCACTGTCTCAATGTTCTTACTGTCTCACTGCTCTGAGCATTTCTCTTTTGCCGGGAGGTCCGGCCAGGCGTTCTACTTTATAACCAGCGGCTTCCATCCTTCGGCGGGCTTCTCCCTGGGCGCAATAGGTTACCAGGCAGCCGCCTTCAGATGTTAGTTTGAAGAGATGATCAAACATGGCTTGTTCCCACAATTCAGGTTGGGCACCGGGGGCAAAAGCATCGAAAAAAATGCAGTCATATGTTTCTGAAGCGAGGATGTCCGTGTATGCTGTCAGTTTGTGAAAATGAAACGGCCCTGACGTGAGTTCGTTTTCGGCGTGCATCCGCTGAAAAATATCACTCTCTTCAGGGAATGCCAGATAGTGTGGATAATCCAGTTGTTTCGCTACCACAGGATCAATGGGGAAAGCCTCGATGCCGGTATAGTGCACCTGTTTTTCAATATCTAAAGCAAAAAGATAGGCCAGGAAGGCATTAAGGCCTGTTCCAAATCCAAATTCAAGAATCGCGATGGATGGCCGTTCAGACTGAGATTTTAATCCATGCTGGATAAAAACATGCTTACTTTCAGCTACAGCACCATAGACCGAGTGATATGTCGCATTCAATGACCGACTGAAAAGGGTTTCAGAACCGTCACGCGTAGTGACAATGTATACATCATCCCAACCCAGGGTAGGAGAGATGTGATCAGTAGTCATTGATTAAGGTTGGTGGTGGTTTGGTGTCGATTGTCCCGGTTTTCTTACTGAATACCGGGAAACTAGTGTGCTTTTTCCCTTACGGAAAGGGAAATCAGCAGGAAGGATCAACAGCTAAAACCTTTGCAGCAGCGTCTACGGAGAAGTCACTAGGGCATCCATAGCCTTTGTTACAACTCGAAGTCATTGATACACAGGCTACTAAGCCAACAGCAATAAGAACGAACTTTAAAGAAGATACTTTCATGTTTGACAATGCTTTAATTTACTTTTGGTTATCTAGTGATAACGGATATAAATCGTTTTAAAGTGCAAAATTATTATATCCCAGCCGCTTTTTACCAAAATAATGCCAAAACAAGTTAATTAAGTGATAATGAGGATTCATTTTATAGCGATCGGAGGGAGTATAATGCACAGCCTGGCTCTGGTCATGGCCCAAAGGGGACATGCCGTGACAGGCTCAGATGATGAGATTTACGAGCCAAGTCTCAGTCGACTGGCGGATAAGGGACTATTACCGCCTGCGATGGGGTGGCACCCGGAACGGATTCATGCTGAACTGGACGTGGTGGTGCTAGGCATGCATGCCAGGGCGGATAATCCGGAATTGATCAAAGCTCGGGCGATAGGTGTTAAGATTGAGTCTTTCCCGGAGTTTATGTTCAATATTTCACGTGACAAGATCAGGATAGTAGTCGCCGGAAGTCATGGCAAGACAACGACCAGTGGCATGATCGCTCATGCATTGCATTATGGAGGTATCCAGGCTGATCGCATGATCGGAGCGAAAATCGGTGAATTGGAACCCGTCGCGATATCGGATGCGAAAGTAATCGTCCTTGAAGGCGATGAATATCTAAGTAGCCCGATGGATCCACGGCCGAAGTTTCTGCATTACAAACCTCATGTCACCATTATCACCGGCATAGCATGGGATCATATGAATGTCTTTCCAACATACGCAAACTATGTGGATCAATTCAAACTACTCATTGAATCACTTGGGCCAACAGATACATTGATTTATTGCACGGAAGATGCTGATCTTGTTGCACTGGTGGAAAGCCTCAATCCGGTTTGTATGACCATTCCATATACGACTCATTCGTATAGATTGGATGAAGGGAAGGTGATCATTCAAGATGAAACCGGAAATTCTTTTCCGTTGAAGATATTTGGAAATCATAACCTGCAAAACCTGAAAGCAGCTCAATTGGCGACAGCGTATGCAGGACTCACATCAAAAGAATTTTATCCTGCGATACAAACTTTTACCGGGGCCCATAAACGATTGCAGGTATTGCTTCAGGTGGAGAAGAGTACATCCTACCTTGATTTTGCGCATGCGCCATCCAAAGTGAAAGCAACCGTCAATGCGGTGCGGGAAAGGCATCCTCATGCTTACATCATAGCCTGCCTTGAACTGCATACCTTCAGCTCGCTAAATCCTGCTTTCCTTCCTCAATATAAAGACGCACTGAAAGAGGCGGATGTAAAAATCGTCTCTTACAGTCCGCACACGCTGGCTATTAAAAAGTTACCTAATCTGTCATCAGATCAATTGACTTCTTATTTCAACGAACCTGCTTTACAAATTGCAGAATCAGGACTTGCGTTGGAAAAGTTGGTGATGAAAGCCAGAAAAGACAGAGAGACAGTTTTGTTGTGGATGAGCTCGGGGAGGTTTGATGGGTTGGATTTGATTGAGGTTTCGTCTAAAGTATTTGAATAGAACTAAATTCAATTGACAATTTAAAATTGACATTTTATTTAATACCAGTTGCCGAAAGTAAATGGTCAACGCTTGGTGAAATTTAAGAAGGAATGGATGATTATGTCGATCCAGAGATAGGCGATGAGGGTTTTTCTCCAGAATATGGGGCGGTAACAGCAGTGGACTATAGCGGTAGTCAATTCCCAAATGTACCTTATGTGCTATTGAATGAAATGTATATGCCACTCTTTGAATCTCGATTGACATTTACCGCTTTTGTGATATCTGGCAACGAGCAATATTATGAAGCTATCGATGGTCTTTGTCATCCGGATTGTCCAACCTGGCCAGCGTGTCTAGATGATCCTACCTTGACTTGTCAAGTTGGGTCTACTGTAGGCTATATGCCGTCAATTGATCCTATGACGACGCAACCAAAGCAGAATTTTCCTGAATATATTTTAGATGAAGACCTTGGCTATCATGGAGAAATTGAGGAAACAAGCGGTAGGATTCCGATCATTCCGGAAGAGTTAGATTGTCCTGAGGGATGTATTCCTATTCTTGAAGTTGCCCCAACAGGTCTAGGCGGTTTGTTTTGGGATTGTGATTGTTCGGGTGATTGGGAAGATGATGGCGGTCTTGGTGGTCCTCCATCTGGTCAGGTGACAAAGTGTGGATGCTTTGTCTATGATGATAAGCGAAAACCGGGAGGTAAAATGAATGTGCTGGATACACAGTTTCCGGAGCCTGAAGGTATACGCGCTATAAAGGTGATGACTCATATCACAGATCTAGAAAGATTGAGTACACTGATGGGCTTATTGGCTATAACTTAAACCTGGATGATAAAAATAGGAATGTGGGTAAAGAAAACAAAACCAAAGATGTTCAAAAATAAAAAGCATGGACGGCCTGCGAATAGTATTTTTAGAGCAGGGTTAGAGGAATTTGCAAATGCTATCTACACGCTATCTCTCAAAAGATTGAAAATACACGATAATTTTTTGTCATGTACTTAGGGGCGCCTCTATTACTAGTTTTATTTCGATTGTATATTCGAAGGACACAAGGCGGTTTGTAGAAGCCAAAATTATCAATTACGAATCAGCCATTTACGAATCACATACAAGGCAATTACCCCTGACAGCTGAAAGCTTATAGCTGATTGCTTTTCATCCCAGAGCACTCCGTATCTCCTCCATATTAAATGCATCCTTCAATTCATACTCACCCACATGCGTCCTGATCAAGCCGGAGAGATGCGCACCACAACCAATTTTCTCACCGAGATCATGAGCGAGAGAGCGGACATAAAATCCACTGCCGCAGTGAACCATTATTTCTACTGTGGGAGCCTTGTAGAATAATAATTGAATGCTATAAACTTTTACTTTTCGTGCTTCCGTTTTGACTTCCTTACCGGCTCGTGCAAGTTCATAAAGTGGTTTGCCATCTTTTTTTATAGCAGAAAAAGCGGGCGGATATTGTTCGAAATCACCGATGAAATTTTCTAAATGGTTTTTTATCTGGTCTTCTGTCAGGGAGGGCACTTCCATCGTGCCGACTACTTTTCCTTCCGCATCATAGCTATCGGTTTCGATTCCCAGGGTTATTTGCCCGACATACTTTTTGTCAAGTCCAGTAAGATGATGAAGCTCTTTGGTCCAGTTCCCTGTACATAAGAGCAGCAGCCCTGTAGCCATAGGATCAAGGGTTCCTGAATGGCCAACCTTTATTTTCTTGATACTGTATTTATGTCGGATCAGTCCTCTTACTTTGTTGACCACATCAAATGATGTCCAGCCTTGGGGCTTGTCGACAAGGAGTAAAGCTCCGGAGATATAATCTGCAGATTGAGGAGAGGTGACAATAGGCAAACTCATAGCAGTGCAACCTTTGACAGGATGATTGCTTCCTCAGCTAAACTCATCGTACGTAACAGAAGATTACTTTTTGAAGATGGCATACACCTGCATTCCAAGACCGGCGAGTATGACGATAGGCGCCAGTACTGTGCGTCTTGCGCTGTAGATCACACTTTCATCCCAAACATTTGGGTCCTTCATCCCACCCCCAAGCATAAGAATGAGGCCCAGGCCTATCAGACCACAACCGATACCTATATACAGGTAGTTCTGTTTGGTAAAAAGCAGCGGAAAAGACTGCACGTTACGGTTCGCTGATCGACGTTGCGCCTGCTGACCCATCGAAGGTTTGTTAGCGACAACTTTCTTTTTTAAAGGCTTAGGATCCTGACTCATAGTAGATATATAACAGGTGCCAAAGATATGTATTTAATGGGTTACGGCTGTTAATTAGGGTTAAGAGGGCTTAAAGCGCTGATATAGAGGTGCAAGATTATTATCTGTTTTTCCCCTATTTTTGCCCCTCACATAACAATTAATACCCCCGGGTTTTGTCCATACTTGTTTCTCACCTGACTAAAGAATTTGGCTCCCAAAAGGCTGTAAATGATATCTCCTTCCAGGTGGGAAAGGGTGAAATCCTTGGTTTTCTGGGCCCTAATGGAGCCGGCAAGACCACTACCATGCGGATGATTACCGGATACCTTGCCCCTGATGCAGGGGAGATCAATATCAATGGCATTCAGCTTTCGGAAGAGAATCAGGCTATTAAAGCCCTCATAGGATACCTTCCGGAAAACAACCCTCTCTACCTTGATATGTATGTCAAGGAGTACCTACGCTATGTAGCGAGGATCTACAAGATCGACCAGCCTTGGAAACGGATTAATGAGGTGATAGGGATGACCGGACTGACCACCGAAAGTCATAAACTGATTCGTACACTTTCAAAAGGATATCGACAGCGCGTAGGTTTAGCTCAGGCTATCATCCACGATCCGGAAGTATTGATCCTGGATGAAGCAACATCAGGTCTTGACCCTAATCAACTCGTAGAAATTCGAGCACTCATAAGAGAATTGGGGAAAGAAAAAACGATTCTGCTGTCTACACACATCATGCAGGAAGTACAGGCACTGTGTGACCGTGTCGTCATCATCAACAAAGGCATCATCGTCGGTGATGGCAATATCCAGTTGTTAAGCCAGAACCTCTCAAAAGCGTATCGGGTAGAGGTTACCTTCTCCCGATCAGTGGTGGATAATACGCTGAGGGAAATCAATGGGTACGTGTCACATGACAAAGCCGGAGAAAACAGGTATATCATCCATGGTGCAGAAGGGACTTTAAATGAAGCCATTTTTGATTTTGCTGTCAGTAAAAATCTCAAAATACTGGAGATGTCTACCATCAGAGAGAGTGTAGAGAATATTTTCCAGCAGCTTACGACCATGGCCTCATGAGAGCAGTATTTCTGAGGGAAGTAGCGAGATATTTCAGTTCAATGAGTGCCTACATTACAGTAGGCTTGTTACTTGCCGTGCTTGGACTCGTCCTGTGGGTCTTTCCTGATTTCAGTTTGTTGCAGACACCTTTTGCAGGGGTAGAGGGACTCTTTGAAATCGCGCCACTCATCTTTATTTTTCTGATACCTGCATTCACCATGCGGACCTTTGCAGAGGAAAAACAAGCGGCTACATTGGAGGTATTGCTGACCCGGCCTATTTCTGCCTGGCAGATTGTGCTCGGTAAATATTTTGCAACACTCTTATGGCTCGCCATCGCTTTGTTGCCCACCTTGATTTATGTATTCTCGATCTATAGATTGGGATCACCTCCCGGGAATATTGATCTGGGACAGATAGCAGCCTCTTATTTTGGCTTGTTTTTATTAGGAGCCGTCTTTTGTGCTATTGGTATTTTTGCCTCCGCGCAGACATCTAATCAGATCGTCGCTTTTGTCATGGCTGTTTTCTTTTGTTTTGTCCTGTATTATGGATTTTACTTTATCAGCCGTATCGCTTCGTTTTCCGGAAACCTTGACGGGATGATTCAATCGCTGGGTATAGACTACCACTATCATTCGATCAGTCGAGGTGTGATTGATACGAGAGACCTGATGTATTTCGTTTGTCTTATCGGGCTATGCCTTACCTGGACATGGGTCATCATCACCAAACGTAAATGACCGCTGATGGCTAAACTATTTGCAGCAGAAAGTCGAAAGGTTATTACTACAGGGTTACTGATTAGTGGAATCCTGATACTCATCTATGTGGTCTCCCAGTGGGTATACACATCATTTGATGCCACCGAAGAACGGCGTTATACGCTTGCACCAGCGACTAAAGATTTGCTCCGGAGCCTTGATGATCGGATCTATATCAAAGTATTGCTGGATGGTCGTTTCCCGGCAGGTTTCAAACGCCTTCAGGAATCTACGGAAGACATGCTGCGGCGTTTTGCCCAGATGAGTCCGGAGATTGAATACAATTTTGAAAACCCAAATGAAGGCTCTATTGAAGAAGTCAATGATCGGCGCAAACAGCTATCTGCTGATGGGTTGGTTCCTACCAGTCTTCGGATCAGTGATGCTTCTGGTGCATCGTCCCAGTATATTTATCCTTTTGCCATTATTAATTTCGGCACACGTAGTATTCCTGTCAATCTATTGCAGGATGACATCCCTGGCGCAGACAAAGAAGCCATTCTCAACAATAGTATTGGGTTATTAGAATATAAGCTCGCGGATGGCATACAGAAGATAAAACGACAAACGAGACAATTGATAGCCTTTACATCAGGCCAGGGAGAACTGACACGTCTTCAAACGGCTTCTTTCGAAAAAGATTTGAGTAATGCATATGCTATAAACAGGATAAATCTTGATAGTTCAGTTCAGATCCCTTCTGACATCAAAGTGCTGATCATAGCGAAACCGACAGAAGTTTTTTCTGAAGCGCATCTGTTTATGCTGGATCAATACATCATGAATGGAGGCCATGTACTGTTTCTTATCGATCCATTGATCGTATCTCTGGATAGTATCAATATGAACAAGAATTACATCCCTCCCATTAATGAACTTGGTTTGGATCCACTTCTTTTCAAACTAGGTGCAAGGATAAATTCCAACCTGGTGTTGGATCTTCAGAGCACCCGCATTCCAATGGTTATAGGCATGCAGGGAGATAAGCCACAAACCGAACTTTTTCCATGGTTCTATCATCCGCTCATATCATCCACCTCTGATCACCCGATTACAAAAGGATTGGACAGGATACAGCTTGAGTTTCCGGGGAGTATTGATACCATTCAAACAGCGACACCGATTAAAAAAACCATACTGCTGAAATCATCTGAATACAGCAGGTTGCAATTGACGCCTGTTCGATTAAATTTTGATATACTTCGGGAACAACCGGATCCAAAATTGTTTAATAAGGGACCGCAGAATTTGGCGGTCATGCTCGAAGGACCATTTCAGTCCTTGTACCAAAACCGCTTATCACAGGAGCAGTTGGGCGTATTGGATAAAGCAGGATTGAATTATAAAGCTTCTGGTGATTCAGCCAAGGTGCTTGTCATTACAGATGGAGACATAATTAAAAACCTTTTTAGCGCAAGTTCCGGGGAGATAGCTCCATTAGGATTTAATAAATTTGAAAATACCACCTTTACCGGCAACAGGGATTTTCTTCTCAATGCCATTGAATACATGCTTGACGAATCTGGTGTTTTGGAAGCGAGATCCAAGGATATAAAACTAAGACTCCTGAATACAGTCAAAGCAAGAGAAGAAGGAATGAAATGGCAACTGATCAATATCCTGGGACCGATTCTTTTAATCTTTTTGATTGGGTTTGTTTATCAGTTTTTGAGGAAACAGAGGTTTGGAAAGTTAGAAGCTAGAAACTAGATGGTTCGACTAAGCTCACCAACCAAGAAAGAGAAATGCGAGAAGTTGGTGAACTAATTAACCCCGGGGTTTTCGAAGCCATGCCCGTATGGGCGAAGTGGAGGAACACAGGGGAGACAGATTTTTAAAAAATCTGGATGGGGCTGAAGCGAGAAACGAGATTTGAGAAATTAGGCATAATCGGGTTAAGTGTAAATTGATATGAAAAAAAATATTGTTCTCTTAATAACATTGGTAGTGATCGGTCTTATCGTATACTATGTCTATACCAACAAGGAAGATCCTAGTACGACGATTGACCGGGCAGAGAGTAATTTTAAGGTTGAGCAGGTCAATACGATAGGTAGAATCATATTAACGCATAAAGATGGGACTCGATCTGATCTGAAGCGAAGTGGGGCGTATTGGGTGGTCAATGATATGCACAGGGTCAGGCAATCGAATATCGATCATTTGTTGCGAGGCATACAAAAGCAACATCTTGACCATATTCCAAACAAAGCTGCAACGGAGAATATAATACCCTCTATGGCAGTCACTGGAATTCACGTCGAGATATTTGATATAAAAGGTGAAGAATTGCTCAATTACTATGTAGGTGGTGTCACCCAGGATGAGCGGGGCACTTTTTTTCTGAAAGAAGGTTCGTCGCAACCATACTGTCTCAACGTACCAGGTTTTGAAGGTGGTTTGAGAGCAAGATATGCATTGAGGCCTGTTGATTGGCGAGATGTAAGATTCTGGATGGAAGATATAGACGAGCTCGATACATTGAAAGTCCATTATCCCAAAAAGCAACAACATTCATTTATGCTGTTAAAGAAAGGAGCTGATTTCGAAATACAGCCATTGTTTAGCACTACCCCCAGGATGGAAGGACAACCTACAAACAAGATCCGATCCTATTTGACCATCCTCAGTCAACTCGCATGTGAGGATTATATCAATGATGCACATGAAAAAGATAGCATCCTTCAGATGGTACCTTTTATGGAGATGACCATGATCAGTAAAGACCGTACTTCTTCGCTCAAATTTTATCCTGCCGGTCCGATAGAGGTTTCCGAATTTTCACCACCTGTAAGTCGTTATTTTGTCTCCTATGAAGGCAGGGATTTTATGATCGGTCAGCATGACGTAATGAAAGGCGCCTTCAGATCATATGAATTCTTTTACAGCCAATGATCCATACGTGGCTTTATCTGTTACTCCTGCTCCACAACGGCGATTGGGGTTTTTTCGGTCACAGGCTGATCAACAAGCTTGCTGTGTACACTGTGCCTTCCGAAATGATGGGATGGTACAAACCATATATCGATTACATCTCAGAACATGCTGTTGATCCGGACAAAAGGAGGTATGCCACCAAACACGAGGCCGTCCGGCACTACATTGATTTAGATCATTGGGGCGTATTACCTTATGACCATGTACCCAGGTACTGGGACAAAGCACTTGCTTTAAATATTGAATTGTACACGATCAAGGCTGACGATACTTTGTTTTTGTTGCATGCCATACCGCATGAGCAGTGGGATGACACGATCTCAGACTATTCGAGCCGTTTGGATCTTGTGCGCGGCCATTACCTCCGTCAGTATTATGAAGATATTGCTTTGATTTCATGTGACAGTTTGTTGTTGCTTTTTCCGGAAATGCAATGTGAAGGATCAGCTGATATTTACATCCGGGATGTTTTTTCACAGCATGGGATAGTACCTTATCACCTGCAGTCTATGCAGCGCAGGTTGACCAACGCATTTAAGCAGAATAACCTTGAACAGGTGATGAGAATATCTGCTGAAATGGGACACTATATCGGTGATGCCTGTGTCCCATTGCATACGACATCCAATTATAACGGTCAGTTGACTGATCAGATTGGGATTCATGCATTTTGGGAAAGCAGGATTCCTGAGTTATTTGCGGTGGATGAGTTTGATAAGATCGTGGGAAAGGCAACCTATATGGATGATCCTACCACTTACTTTTGGGATCTTGTATTGAGTAGTAACAAGGAAGTGGAGCGTGTATTGGGCCTGGAGAAAGAATTGAGTAAAACCTATCCATCGGATCAGCAGTTTTGTTTTGAAGATCGTCTTAATCAGAATATAAAAACACAATGTTCAGCATACGCTAAAGCGTACCATATCGCTATGAACAATATGGTGGAGGATCGTTTCAGAGTAGCCGTGAAAGCTGTTGGCGATTCATGGTATACCGCATGGATAGATGCCGGTCAGCCATCACCACCGCCGCATAAGTTGGTAAAACAGCGCTCGACGGAAGATGAAGAATTGAATAAAGCAGTGCAGACTGGGAAGGCTTTGGGCAGGGAGCATGACAATTAACAATTAACAATTGAAAATTGAAAATTGACAATTGAGATGTGTGTTGAGAGGTTTAAATTATACGTGTAGGAGGGGTCAATCCTCGCCTTCGTAATACTCTTTAAAATCATCAATTTCTCTGCGGTCCTTTTTCGTAGGCCTGCCGGTACCACGATCTCTCCATTCCGGGCCGCCTTTGCCTATAAACCAGCTTTTGTATTTGTTGATTTCCTCTTCTGGTGTCAGGTCTTCGTAACAGGGTTTGGCGAGTATAGCACTCACACGTTTTTCAATGAGTTGGACTACTTTATATTTTAGCCGAAAGCCATCTTTAGTGACATCGATGATGTCACCGATGGTGATCAGTGCAGATGCTTTCGCATTTTCTCCACGTAGCTTTATCTTTCCTTCACGGCAGGCGTCTGTCGCCAGGCTGCGGGATTTAAAGATGCGGATGGACCACAGATATTTGTCGATTCTGATTTTATCTGCCATAGTTTACTTATAGTATATTGGAGCGAGGAGCAAGGGGCTTCTAATTGCTCTCTTCTAACCACTCATATTTTGGCTACGCTCAGCATTCCGCTTCTAACTGCTAACTGCTAACTTCTCCCTCCTGTTTTTTCCATTCTTTATCCATGACAAAAGTACCAAACGGAATGATGGAAGCGAGGAATGCTTTTGCCATCCACATCACTTTCATGTGGTATTGATCATAGACCAGGTACATCCATACCATAAAGGCCACGAAAAGTCCTCCATGGATTCCACCGACAACTCGGACTGCCATGGGCATATCCGCTCCATATTTGAGCGGCATAGCGATAAATAAAAGGACCAGATAGGATATACCTTCAATCATGGCTATTTTACGAAACCATTGAAAAGTTTTTTTTGATTGCATAAATGTTTATTAAATCAGTATTTACTGATGATTACTTTCTGTTTTTTATTTCGAGTTCGGCAGATGTTTCTTTTGTTCCTTGTATGATGTTGATTTTGTATTGGCCTGGAGGAAGATAGTATTGGCCATTTTCTGCTTTTTTAATTTTGAAAGTTGATTCAGGTTTTTTCAGCGCTATCATGTTTTGCAATGTATCCGTATTGGATTCCTTCATTTCCAGTTTGTACGTATAATAGCTAAGCCCTTTTTTCAATTGGATATCTTGTTCATAGACCAAAAGACTATCCGCATACACATACATCTTAGCAGGACCGGCAGTGCTTGTATAAACCGGGAATGAAACGGATGGTTCACTATAATTCGTCCATGCTGCTGATCTTGTTCCCCAGTTTTCTCGGTGGAATATGGAGATTTTTTCATTAAAGCACGTCAGGGAATCAACGATTAGTTTTGTTATTTGCTGTACATGCCTGACATTGGCTTTGTAGAGTGAGCGGCCATGTGTGGCGACGACGATCTCTTTGTCCCTTGGGTGAATGACCAGGTCATGCACCGGCACATAAGGCAGATCACCAAACTGCATAAAACCTTTACCCATGTCAAGGCTTAAGTACAGATTATGATCTGTTCCGACATACAGGATATCCGGATTGACAGGGTCTTCTTTTACTACATTGACAGGCTCAGCAGGAAGATCAAGTCCTAGTCTTAGCCATGTCGCTCCAAAGTCGTCTGACTTATATACATAGCTATTGAAGTGATCCCAGCGATACCCGTTCAAAGACGCATATACTCTTCCTTCCACATGTTTACTAGCCTGGATCGTACTAACCCATAAGTTTTGTGGTAAAGCGTCTGATATTCGATTCCAGGTATTTCCTCCGTCTTTGGTGACATGAATAAAACCATCATCACTACCAGCATAGATCAATCCAAAGGCTAGCGGGGACTCGTGAACTGAAACCAATGTTCCATAAGACACATCACCTGCTTTGCCTCCGTGAGTGAGGTCTGTTGAGATCGGTTTAAAATTTTTCCCTTGATCAAAGGAACGGAAGACCCTTTCAGCTCCCATATAAAGTATATCCTGATTGTGGATAGAAAGGTGAACTGGTGTTTCCCAATTCCAACGATAGGGCCTTTCACTCAATTCATGAGCAGGGGTGATGCGGACATTCCGATTGTCGCCATTTCGTGATGTTTTGAAGTAGTTGCCAAATTGGAAACCGGTATAGACCGTATTGTTATCTCTGGTATCAATAGCAGTCTGCATTCCATCTCCACCCATTATTGTTTTGTACGGATATTGTCCCGAGGAGTGCCATTCCGTGCTGGCCTCATAAGTAGAAGGACCGACCCATACTCCATTGTCCTGCAAGCCGCCATAGACATTATAGGGTTCTGCCATATCTACATTGATGCTGTAAAACTGGCCGACGGCGGGTTGATTACATTTGATCCAATGTGCACCATCATCATAGCTGATGTTAAGCCCTCCATCATTGCCGTTGATCAGATGTCCGTCAAGTCGCGGATTGACCCATAAGGCATGATGGTCTGCATGGACATTATCTCCACCAATTGATTTCCAGGTTGCGCCTCCATCTTCTGATTTCAGCAAGGGAACGCCCATGATAAAAAGTTTTTGTGGATTTGTCTTAGCTGCCCTGATCTGGCCGAAATAGTAACCGTATGTATAAAAGATGTTGTCCAGATATCCATCATGTGTTTTTGTCCATGTTTTACCATGATCTATGCTTCGGTATATTTCTGTTCCGATGATTTCGGTGTCGAACAACTTGCTGTTTGCGTCCTGTACATATTCCACCAGCTTGGAAGGTTGTATGGTTCCGCTTTTCACAAGTGTTTTGATGGTGTCAACCGTATATTTTTCTGGAAAACCATTTTCTTCAAGGTATATTTTAATGCTTTCATCTTTAAGTTTCAGAAACGAATCTGATGTCATTGCATTGAGGTCCGATTTAGTCAATAGGTTATCTTCTTTGGGTTTGGCAGGTCTTTCATTTTGATTATCGACGATGGCATAGAGCACTGTTTCGTTTTTGATTCGGACAGCTTCCAGTCCGATCCTTCCTGTGCCGGCACCGGTGGGGAAGCCACTTCCTTCGGTAGAGAGGTGTTTCCATGTTCTGCCGGCATCAGTTGATATGTAAATTCCTGACCCATTCCCTGATTCGGTAAAGTCCCATGCGCGTCTGGTCCGCTCCCATGTAGCAGCGTAGAGTACATTTGGATTGGATGGATCGGAGATCAGATCGATAGCGCCGGTATTGTTATTGACAAAAAGTGAATGGCGCCAGGTGATGCCTCCGTCAGATGTGCTATATACACCGCGGTTTTTATTTTCACTGTAGAGCGCTCCGAGGCAAGCGACATGGACGATGTTTGGATTGATTGGGTGTAATATAATTCTGCCGATATGGTGACTCTCCTCAAGTCCGGTGTGTTTCCAAGTTTTTCCTTTATCAATACTTTTATAGATACCGACACCTGAATAAGAAGATCTGCTTGAATTATTTTCACCTGTGCCTACCCAGATAATTCCTTCACCCCAATTGACAGCAATATCACCAATCGTCATACAGGCTTCGCTATCAAACACAGGTGAAAAAGATGTCGCATTATTGTTTGTATACCAGACCCCTCCGGAGGCGTAGGCTATGTACATCTCATTTGGCCTTGACGGATTGACATCGATATCAACGACGCGACCGCTAAAGATCGAAGGACCTATGTTCGTAAAGGGCATACTATTGAACAACGAGGCAGCCTTAAGGTCAAGACGCTTCTTATAACCTTCCATTCGTACACTTGCCGCAGAGGGTTCTGGAAAATCCTGACAAGTAGCGGATATAACGAATAGGCAGAATAAGCAGGTCAATAGGGTGTGTGAATTCATTTCTCAGATTTTACAGCGATTATAAGCCAGCCTCACGTGTTCACTGCAATATGGGTAATGAGGTGGGCCTCAAAACTATAAAAAGGGATGTAATGTAGATCGTTGGATGAAGGTTTTCAAATGCTATTTGTGAAATACGAGGATTTTAATTCCAGTCTGAACGAAGTATAAGGGCATGTAAAAGAGCTAATAACAGCTAAAAGACCAAACTTCGATACGTACGGATGGGTATTTTGTCTATTTCTAAAACACAAATCGGGTAAATCGCTGATCTTTGCCTTTCTGCATTCCGGCGAATCTATCAGAAGACGCTTGTATTCAGCGTATTATTGATCACCGAACTATGTACTAGTGACCGAAACAGGAAGAAAATATAAGATATGGGAGCCTCTATTGCTCAGCATCATGACAATTATTGGTATGGTGGCCGGAGCAAAATTCGTTTCCTCTGGGACCCAGCATAAAGCAGAGACCTCCTTTACCAATGCGCATTACAGCGGAAGGCAGGTGGAAGAGATCATCAGATTTCTCGAGACAAAATATGTAGGGGACGTGTCGACAGATGAATTAGTGAACAGGGCCATACAATCCATTATGCAAGGTCTGGATCCACATACACATTATTTTCCGCCTGATCAGCTTGAAGCACTGGAGGAGCGTACGATGGGTCATTATGTTGGTATTGGAGTGGAGGTTGCTTTTATTAGGGATAGCTTGCTCGTCTTGTATCCTAAGAAGGACAGTCCCGCTGAAAAAGCCGGGATCCGACCAGGAGACTTCATTATTGCAGTCAATGATCGTGCATTAGTCGGCGATACCCTTGATCTAACAGAAATGCTCGAACTTATCAAAGGGGCAAAGGGGTCAAAAGTCAAACTTACTGTTAAGCCAATGCTTGAAAAGGGTACACATGATGTTGAAGTAACGCGAGAAGAAATAAAGGTGCCAAGTGTTGTCGTAGGATATATGGTTGATACAACCGTTGCTTACATTAAAATTCAGCGATTTACCAATACGACCTATCGTGAGTTTATGGACCAATGGGAAAGGATGTCAACTCAACATCAGGCTCAACACCTGATACTGGATCTGAGAGATAACCCAGGAGGATTCCTTAAAGAAGCTGTCAATATATTATCGCAGATCATAGAAGAGGAAGGAAAACTTCTAGTCTATACGGAAGGAAAAAACCAGGAACGCAATGAATATAGGAGCACAGGGAAAATATTTTTTCCCGTAGGAAATATTACTGTCCTGATCAATGAGGGTACCGCTTCAGCCAGTGAGATCATAGCCGGGTGTATACAGGACCAGGATCGCGGATTGATTATTGGTTCTCGGTCATATGGCAAAGGCCTGGTGCAGGAGCAGTATGAATTATCCAATGGTGGAATATTACGCATGACGATTTCAAAATATTATACGCCTTCAGGTAGGTTAATTCAGAAAGCGTATGATACGACTACGTCAGTCGTGGATACCAATATAGTGTACAGGACTTCACTCGGCAGGCCGGTCCATGCCGGTGGTGGAATTATTCCGGACGTTTTGGTGAAGGATGATATTGCGTGGAAGCATCCTGCGCAAAAAGAATGGATGGATATCATTTCAGAATATGCCCTACGGTTCAATCTGGTAAACCACAAAGGAGCAATTGTCGATATTAAAAAAATTAAAGAAATTAAAAGTGCTCTTCCATCGGATGAGGTGATTGTAGCTGACATCACAAATCTTGCGATGCAAAGGGGTCAGCCCAGTGACCAGACGTTGGTCAATTATCTCAAGGCAAACAAGGAGGATTTGCTCAGGATTACAAAAGCAACGCTCGTAGCCTACAGGACAAGTGAGGAGGGATGGTATATTGTTTTTAATGATACGGATCCCATGGTTATCAAGGCGAGGGAATTGGTTCGAAAGGATTTGTTGATGGCGCTTAAGGCCAATTAAATTATTGAACAAACCTTATAAAATCCAATTCGCCATTTGCATCATATCTCGCGATGACGGAAGCGATACCTGTCAGTTCTTTTTCAGTAAAAGCAGGGAGGGTGTAGTCGACCTTGTTAATAATTTCAGAACTCACGGTCCCAAATTTAGTAGGAGAGGGTGCGCCTGAAATATTAGCAGACGTGGAAACCAAGGGTTTGCCGAAAGTCTCAAGCAAGTCATGGCAAAATCCAGACTTTACGATGCGGACGCCAATAGTGCCGTCTTCAGCCGCTAGATGATGAAAGGGTTCCCTGGCAGCAGGGTAGATAATAGTAAGCGGACGCTCATGAAAGTGCAACAAAGTGTCAATCCGGGGGTGAACAGAAGTGACTACCTCATACAGTTGGGCAAGGTTGCTAACCAGGATGATCAAAGGTTTGGTGTAGTTGCGGCCTTTAATTTCATATACCTTTTTGACGGCTTCTTGATGCGTGGCGTCGCATCCTATGCCCCAGATGGTATCCGCTGGATATAAGATGACACCACCATTTTGAAGTACTATTACAGCCTGATCGATGATCTTTTGTAAAGAATCTTTGTTCACAAATGCGATATTTACGTATAAAGCGGTACAAAGTAATCTATACGTCACCAGTAAAAAGGGATAAGACGTATAAAAACAGAGAATTAAACGTTAAAAATAAACGCGAATTACCTTTCGGACGTATCTTTTCAAATATTATGCACCCAACCTATTTAAACATATTCCTTCGGAGCCTTCTTAGTCTGTTATTATTGATCGGTTCGGCAGAAATGCTACAGGCCCGTCACATAGTCGGCGGAGAGATTTTTTACAATTGTTTAGGACCGGGTTCTGTGACGGATACCCGAAATTACCGGATGACAATGAAGATCTACCGTGATTGTGCCGGAAACGGGGCTGATTTTGACAATCCGGCCAGAATCGGTGTGTATTCCCACATTAATGGAGTTTACACTTTTGTGCGGATGTTGAATGTCAATCACGGTTTTGTGACCGGCCTGGTAGCCCAGGAGAATCCATGTCTTATTCTTCCTCCGAATGTCTGCGTTGAAGAGTCCTCCTATATCATCAATCTCAACAATATGCCGATCATCCCTGGCTCCTACATTGTTTCATGGCAACGGTGCTGCAGGAATAATACGATATCTAATATTGTAGCCCCAAATAATACGGGGGCAACCTATACCATTGAAGTAACCGAAGAGGCTCAGCGTACGTGCAATAACGGTCCTCAGTTTATCAACTTCCCTCCTATAGGTATATGCGTTAATGACCCTTTGACCTTTGATCATTCAGCAGTAGATGCGGAAGGCGACCAGATTGTGTATGAGTTTTGTGCTCCATTAAAAGGAGGAGGCCCCCTGGGCGTCGATGATCCTTCCCAACAAAATTCATGTGAGGGTATTACTCCAGATCCACGAAACTGCTTCCCTCCTTATCTTGATGTGATTTTTAATGCACCAACGTATTCATACAACAATCCC
Source organism: Chitinophagales bacterium (assembly GCA_038203965.1). Taxonomy (GTDB): domain Bacteria; phylum Bacteroidota; class Bacteroidia; order Chitinophagales; family Saprospiraceae; genus Opimibacter. Next base: position 18,192 of record JBBRDL010000057.1, read on the forward strand.
CTGGGGACCATATCTCCAATCTTTATCAATCCGGTAACGGGGTTGATCACCGGGACGCCAAATCTTACGGGGCAGTTTGTCGTAGGTATTTGTGTAAAGGAATATAGAAATGGAATTCTCCTAAGTATTCTACGTCGGGATTTCCAATTTAATGTCCTCAATTGCTCATCAGCAGTGACGGCAGCAATAAAAGCGGATGCCGTTGTCAACGGGCAGGAATTTGTCCTCAATTCGTGCGGGAACAATACGATTACCTTCAACAACCAAAGTGAAATTGAAGATTATATTCGAAACTATCGCTGGATCTTTGATGTCAATGGCAATATGGTTGAATCTTCAGTGCGGGATGCCACCTTCACTTTTCCCGGAATCGGAAACTACAGAGGTATCATGATCGTCAATGAAGGTGAGCAATGTAGCGATACAGCATACATTAATGTAAATGTATTCCCTTCCATCAGTGCTGATTTTGAGTTTGATTACGATACCTGTATCGGTGGACCCGTTAGTTTTCTGGATCAGTCCACTACAGGTGCGCAGGCGATAACCAACTGGAACTGGTCTTTTGGTGATGGAGATGGAAGTGTTGTTCGAAATCCAAATCACCTGTATCAGTCACCAGGCAATCATCCTGTGAAATTAATCGTGCAGGATAACAATCTATGCAAGGACACCCTTATCAAACCTATCAGTTATTTCCCTGTGCCGCCGCTTCTCTTGATCAAACCGAGTAAATATTCAGCTTGTGTTCCTGAACTAATAAAATTTACCAACCTCTCAGTTCCGATTGACAATACCTATGATATACGATGGGATTTTGGTGATGGCGGAGGCAGTAACTTAATAAGCCCTGAGTACGAGTTTGAAAACGTGGGGACCTTCACCGTCAAACTTGAAATTACTTCTCCTATAGGTTGTTATACAAGTGAGACGTTTCCAAATCTGATTACCATGGAAGCTTCGCCAAAAGCGGACTTTTCTTATACGCCGGAGGTGATCAACAATATAGAATCAACTGCCACTTTTACTGACTTATCAATCGATGGTACCGGATGGTACTGGGATTTTGGTGGTGAAGCCCGTTCGTTTATCAGAAATCCAACATACACTTTTCAGGATACAGGAAGACACGATATCATGCAGGTCGTCTTTCATCCTAACGGATGTACGGATACGATGATACAGACTATTGATATTGAGCCTATTGTACAGTTTTTCCTACCCAATGCCTTTACACCTAATTATGATGGCAAAAATGAAACCTACAAACCAAAAGGGTTGAGTCTTGGTGTCAGCTACTATACATTAGGGATATGGACCCGCTGGGGTGAAAAAGTATTCGAGACCAATAATCCGGATGAGGGCTGGGACGGTCGTAAAAACAATAGCGGCCAGGAATTGCCGGTAGGGGTGTATATGTGTGTCCTGCAATACAATGATGCCAGAAACCGGCCACATGAACTAAGGGAATTTGTGACCCTGGTGCGGTAGGAGAAAAATTCCACCTCCGGATACCTATATAGTTAAAAAAAGTATACCTTTGTCGCTCTTTTTTAAGATAGTTATCTAATCAGCACAGTCATGGATCTTATTAAGCTAGTTCATCAGACACTCAATACCCAGCCAAATTTCCCTGTATTCAAGTCGGGTGATAGCATCGTGGTTTCCTATAAAATCGTTGAAGGTGCCAAGGAGCGTATTCAGGATTTTAAGGGTGATGTGATCCAGGTGAAAGGTAGCGGCGCAGGAAAAACCTTTACAGTTCGTAAGATTTCAAATGGTGTTGGCGTTGAACGTATTTTTCCTTACAGTTCCCCACATATTGTTGAAATTAAGGTTCTCAAGAAAGGTAAAGTGCGCAGAGCCAGGTTGTTTTATCTTCGTGATCTGGTTGGTAAAAAGGCCAAAATCAAAGAAAAGAAGGCTTTTACCTAGACTATTCAAGGCGCTGGAAGTTTTTCTGGTCGCTTCATTTTCCCCATTTTATTTTTATCATTTCAGAAAGGCCTGATTCCAGATCTGTCCCTGAGTTTTTTTGCAATCATGCGATCTATCCATTTTGCAGGTAGTAACCGGATGAGCTGAAACTTCCATTTTTGCGGTCTGACCAGATATCTGACCTTGACCTTTCTTTGCGCTACAGCCCGGATGATTACGTCATCGATAGCTTTGACAGGCATTCCGCGGGCAATTAAATCATCTAACATTTTGTCCTTAAATGCCCTGATGGAATCATATTCCGGTCCTAAGTAGGAAGGGGCGAGTCTTGCTTTTTCCCAAATGGGGGTTGCAATATTGCCAGCTTCAATTATAACAACCTGAATATCATACATATAAAGCTCTCTTCTGAGACTATCACTTAAGGCCTCCACCGCATATTTGGAAGCAGCGTAGGCGCCAATGAAAGGGCTTGCAAAAAGTCCGGATACACTGCTCATATTAATGAGCCTTCGGGGGTGATCATCTCCGTCCTGTTTGGGTTTAGTAAGCAAAGGGAAAAATAGTTGTGTTGTGCGAATGATACCAGTCACGTTGACATCAAACTGTTTTTGCCATTCCTCCGGTGGCACATATAGCACAGCTCCATTGACGACAATGCCCGCATTATTGAAGATAGCGACCAGAGATCCATCACCAATGAGCTGTATGGCCGATTCTTTCGCCATCTCCATTCCTTTCTGGTCGGTAACATCCATGATCAGCGGATGAATTTTTGATTTTCCGGCCTTCACAAGTCGCAAAGCATCCTGATCTGTTCGGACACCGGCAATCACCTCATATCCTCGTTGAATGAGTGCCAAACATGCACTCTCCCCGATACCGGATGATGCACCCGTGATTAAAATAAATCGCCTCATTGGCCAAAGTTGCTAAAATGAGTTGATCCCGGATAACAACTTGATGATATTTATGTTATTGGATGGATAATTTCCTTTTGAATGATGACCCGTATTCTCTTTTTTACAGTGCTCCTGCTTATCATTGATTTATTTGCTTTCCAGGCAATACGTCACTTGTTGTCCTCATCAGGCAAGTCACTAAGAACAGTCGTTTATGTAATGTACTGGCTTATACCCATCATCACCCTGGTGTATCTCGCTGGTTTTTCCACAGGCTGGAGTGAAAATCTCCCTAAGGGTATTCAAGTAACTGTGCGAACGATGATCTTTATCATGTACTTCGCCAAATTACTGGTGGCTTCAATCATCCTCATTGACGATTTGCGACGCTTGTTGTTTGGGGCACTCAATATGGGATTTGATGATTGGAAACTATCCACTGAAAGATCAAAATGGATGTCATATGGCGCGTTGATATTGGGCGCTTTACCTATTCTAAGCCTTACGTATGGCATGGCCAGAAATCAATACAGATATCAATTACTTAAGACCCGGATTCCTATCAAAGGCCTTCACGCTGATCTCCAGGGATTGAAAATAATTCAGATATCAGACATACATTCAGGCAGCTTCCTCTTGAAAGAACCCGTCGAACGAAGTATTGAAATGATCAATGCAGAGAAGCCAGACATTGTATTTTTCACAGGTGACCTGGTCAATTCGCTGGCAAAGGAGATGGAACCATTTGTGGAGATGTTTAGCAAAATACAAGCTCCGCTGGGCATCTATTCTATTTTAGGAAATCATGATTATGGAGACTATCATCACTGGCCGAATCCAGAGGATAAAAAGCAAAATTTCCAGGATCTTAAAAATATGCACAGGCAGCTCGGATGGGATCTGCTGTTGAACGAACATAGAATGATCAAGGTGAAGGATACTTTCTTCAATGTCATCGGGGTTGAAAATTATAGCGCCAATGCCAGATTCCCTAAATATGGTGACATAGTCCAGGCAACGGAGGGTATGCAAAAAGATACTTTTAATGTGCTTTTGTCTCATGATCCTTCCCACTGGAATGATCAAGTCACTACACAACACCCTGAAATCGACCTGACGTTGTCAGGCCACACCCATGGCTTTCAATTTGGGGTGGAAATTCCCGGCTTCATGAAATGGAGCCCTATCCAGTATGTATATCCTCAGTGGGCAGGTCTTTATGAAAGTGCAACACAGTTTTTATATGTCAACCGGGGCTTGGGATACCTTGGATATCCCGGACGTGTAGGAATTCTGCCGGAGATTACACTTTTGACGCTCGATCAGTCGTAGTTTTACGTCGTGTAATTTACATTGTATGATTTCTGACCGCCAAAAGGCTAAAAGGCACATCCACATCGGAGCCATTCGTAACGTTATTAAAACCAGATGGGTCTTTACCACGCTGCTGACGGGATTTCTTTTTATCCTGT
>JBBRDL010000058.1:0-22319 GCA_038203965.1 Chitinophagales bacterium
TTTTGAACTAGATTAGGATTAGTATTTAAAGCACTTTGGGGAATTGGGAAGAGTTTGGCATTAGGTCCTGAGGATGGTTTTGCCCACCAGGGTTGACCCCATACACCGAAGCGTATCTGATCTTGCCTGCGATGACCCTCCCATGCAAATTCACGTCCTAATTCATTCAATAATTCCTCATCTGTTATATCACTTACGGTATACGGTGTTAGTCCGGCACGTGTTCTGATTTTTTGAAGATCAGCATCATTGATCATCTCACCTGCTCTGCCAAGGCGATGAAGAGCTTCGAGTTTGGTATATAATACATCTGCATAACGGAAGAGGACAAAATCATTTTCCATATCGATGACATCGTAACTCAATTCTTCCTGGTATTCATACTTAGCACAACGGGCGCCTTCCCATTCAGCCCGTGAGTTATAGTTGGCTATGGTTGGTGAATAGCTAAAAGGTTGGCCTTCGACGATGATCGGATTGCCATTGATATCGAATTGTGGGCCAAAGAGCCATGCATTTCGTCGGAGATCTTCATCGACGTATTTGGTGAAGAAGTCTGGTTGCAATACAAAACCATCCCAGGGAATACCCGCCATATTAAATGTTGGTCGGCTAGCTGGATTTAAGGTAAGATGTGACCAGTAGAAATTTTCATCCGTAAGCTGCGGATGATAAGGGATCACAAAAATATTCTCGATCGAACCTTCATTGTGTACTTTAAAATTGGCGAAATAATCATCTTCAATGCTGTAGGCACCCAGGGTGATGACTGCATCACAAGCTGCAACAGCTTCAGCATATTTATTCTGTCCTATCCATTCATCCGCATTGACGTACATCTTGGCGAGGAATGTATAGGCCATACCTTTAGTGACTCGTCCATAATATTCTGCATTAGGTTGCTCCTGAATTAGGTCAATATTATCCAATATCTCTTGAATGATAAAATCAAATACAAACTGCCTGTTTTTTTGTGCTGGCAATTCAGTAGTGCTGAAATCGATCGAAAACGGGATGTTACCCCAATAATCCAATGCCCAATAATAATAGAAAGCGCGGAGTATACGAATCTCCGCCAGCACGCGCTCTTTACCTTCAAACTCCACCGGAGAAATCACACCTAGAATTTCATTGCATGCGGTAACGCCCGCAAATACCATATCCCAGGACTGAACCAGGATTTTATTATTTGGGGCCACGCGATGTTTCTGAATATCCTCCCATCTGCCTTGGTCATACCACTCGCCATTATGCTTTGGTGGTATGACTAATTCATCCGAAGCATTTTCACCCAGCGACCACAGACGCTGCTCTTCTGGATAGGGCTGCAATCCTACGTAAGCGCGACCTGCATAGGCTATGATGTCCTTTTCAGTTTGGAAAAAAGTGCTGACGGGAATCTCAGAGTAAACAGTCTCTGACAGATCGAAGCAGGATCCCATGGATAAGACTATGATGGTCCCTGTCACTATGGCTATGAAATACTTTTTCATGTTGTCTTTCTTTAATGCTTAAAATGTGGCATTTAATCCTACTGTGATCGAGGTCGTCCTGGGGTAATAGGAAAGTCTGTCGATACCAGGTTCAAGTCCTGAGAGATTAACTTCGGGATCAATGCCCTGATAGCCAGCAATCCAAAGTACATTCTGAGCGGAAGCAAACATACTCAGCCTTGATACGTACCGGGATTTGATCTTGAAATTATAGTTGAGTGTCAGGTTGTCAAGTTTTAAAAACGTTGCATCTTCAACATACTTTGATGAATACGTGATATTTCCGATAAATTCCGGGTTTTCGTACTGTGTATGCACTATGTTTCGCAGTCCGATATTCTGCCAGGACTCATAATAAAGTCGATATGTATTTAAGACTTTTCCCCCGATGCCTGCACGGAAGTTAAAACTGAAATCAATGTTTTTGAACGTCAGCGTGTTACTCCATCCGAGCATAGCAATAGGATTAGCACTGCCTATATCTTCCCAGTCACTTTTATCAACTTGTCCGATAGGGTTCTGGTTTTTAAACTGGTCGAAACCTTCATCACTTACGCCTAACCAAACAGGGCCATAAAAAGTGCCAAGTTCTTTTCCTTCTTCAATACGTTGTGTCCACACACCGATTGTTCCTCCGATAAATGCCGTCTCATAAGACGACTGAGTAAATTCGTCGTTGGTGATTTTATCCAGTACATTTTTATTATGGCTGGCTGTAAAGGTGGTGCTCCAACGGAAGTTGCTGCGTTGCATAAGTTGAGCGTTTAGTGTTAGTTCAACTCCGCGATTACTGATCGTCCCTACATTAGTAAAGAGAAAAGGATACAAATATGGCGGAACCGATACCTGAAACTCCCAAAGAAGGTCTTCGCTCTTGCGCAGATAATATTCGAGGCTACCACTAAGTTTTTTGTTGGCTATAGTAAAGTCTAAGCCGATATTAAGTTCTTTCTTCTTTTCCCAACGGAGATCCGGGTTTGGATTTTGTCCCGGACCGTAGGAATTGATCCATTCCTGATTGTAATAGAGACTTCCCACCTGCTCAAATAAAATCTGTGAACGATATGGTGAAAAGTCCTGGTTGCCGGTGACACCATAACCTACCCTGAACTTTAAATCATCGATCCAGGAAACATCTTCTAGAAAAGATTCTTCATGCAACCTCCAGCCAACACTAAGCGCAGGAAACCATCCCCACTTATTATTGTCTCCAAATTTGGAGGAACCTTCTCTTCTCATTGAAAATGAAGCGAGATACTTTTCCTTGTAATTATACATCACACGACCAAACACTGCTATAAGTGTGCTCGATTGCTTGTAAGAACCTAGCTCTCCTTTACCTTCTCTGAAGAAAGTTCCGGCTGCCAGGTTGTTGTATAGAAAAATATCAGTGTCAAAATCCGAATTACCTGCGTAGGAACTGTTTTGTTCAAACTTCTGGTAAGAGTACCCAGCTACACCCTGGAAGCTGTGGTCATTTACGTCGGTGCGGTAATTAAATACAGATTCAAACTGTGAATTAGTATAACGTCCATTAGCAATTTCAGCTTCACCTCCTGTACCAAGAATCGTCGGATAATATCTTGTCTTGTATGAATTTTCTTCCCAGTCTGATTTTTGAGAAGAAATAAAATTATCCCATGTCAGGTTGTCAAGAATTTTAAGGCTTGCACGTAAATTTTGTATTATATCATTTGTACTGCCCTCTCTGGTTCGTTCCTTTAGTAGTGCAACGGGATTGTAATAATCGAGTCCCTGCTTAAAAGAATAACCCCCTGTTTCAGGATCTGAATCATCGTAGACAGGTTGTGTAGGATTTTGGATAAAAGCCTGTCTAAACAAGTCATAATTGGCGGGTTGATAATCTCGGAGGTTAGTCGCCAGGTTGAAATCAAGTGTAAGCCTGTCATTCAGTACTTTCTGCACAAGATTTGTTTTTAACAAAATACGTTGCGTTGAATTATCCTGCAACAAACCCTGATCTGTACTATAGGTTAGTGATGTTCTGTGTGAAAACTTATCACCCCCTCCGGAAAGCGCCATGTGCTGTTGCTGGCTGAAAGGTAAATCACGGGTGATCTCGTCAAACCAATCGGTCTCGCTTCCAAACAAACTACCCACTTTAGATGGTTGATATGTCAGGATGGCGTCTTCGAATTCATCGGCCGTCAGATTGCGCACACCTCTCGGCGAAACCTGCGTAGAATATTGTGATGAAAACTCAAACGTTCCTTTGCCTGATTTAGCAGCCTTTGTGGTGATGATGATGACACCATTGGTTCCACGTGTTCCATATATTGCTGCTGCCGACCCATCCTTTAATACATCAAAGGATTCGACATCCTGGAAGTTTATATTTTTTAAATCAGCGCCTATGACACCATCAATTATAATCAATGGAGCCTGACCTGATGTAAGCGTATTCGTACCACGTAAGAGGATCTGATAACCTGCAAGGGGATCCGCTCCATTAGGCCGAGTAATGGATAGACCGGCCACTTTACCCTGGATCAAACCCATTGGATCACTAAAGGTGCCCCCATTGAAATCCTCAGATTTAATGGAGGTTACAGCACCAGTGACTTCTTTTTTAGTCGTCGTGCCATATCCAATGATCACAACTTCACCAAGGATCTCTACAGATTCATTCAACAATACATCGATCGTAGTGCGACCTCCAACTGGCACCATAACTGATTCATATCCTGTAAAGGAATAGGTCAATGTGGCATCAGCCGGAACCTCAAGGCGGTATATGCCTTCGAAATCTGATATCGTACCAATTGTCATTTCATTGACAGCGATGTTTACACCTGGAAGAGGAGCTCCTGAAATATCAGTTACCAAACCTGAAAGTGTAATTTTCGCTGCTTGTTGGCTCTCAGCAAAAAATGGTGAAAAGAGGAAAAAGAGGAAAAAGAAGCAAGAATTGTTTTTCTTGCTAAGGATAGAATTCAAAATAGAACGTGAATGCATGTGAAGGGTATTATGAGACACGATTAAACAATGGCCAATTTGGATTCGAGGAGTGCAATTTCGTTGCGGTAAGGGATGGATGACTGCGCACCCATTCGGGTAACGGTTAAGGCGGCGACTTTGGCTGCTGACTTTACTGATTCGAGAATCGATTTTCCTTCAGACAGACCTACAACCAAGGCACCGCTGAAAGAATCTCCTGCCGCTGTGGTGTCGACAGCCACCACCTTTATAGCTTCTACAATGTGGTACTCATCCTTTTCTTTGACAAAAGCGCCCATTGATCCCATCGTGATCACGACGTTATCAACTCCTTTGGCACTGATGACATTGGCAGCTTGCTTTGCGCTGTTCCAATCAAAAACCTTAATCCCTGAGAGGATCTCAGCTTCTGATTCATTGGGCGTAACCAAGTACAAACTCTTCAACAATGTGTCGGAAAGTGTACGGGCAGGTGCCGGGTTAAGGATAACCGGGATTCCTTTAGCTGCAGCCATTCCGGCGGCATACTCCACTGTTTCAATTGGTATTTCCAATTGCATCAGCACATAGTTCGCAGATTCGATTTCTGTCTTAGCTTTTTCAATATCTGCGGCGATCAAACTTCCATTAGCACCGGAAGCCACTGCAATGCAGTTTTCTCCATGGGCATCTACCATAATCAAAGCCACACCAGATGGTAATTTTGGATCTGAAAATATATAATCGGTGTTAATTCCTTCTGAGTTGTACAACTCTATGGATTGTTTGCCAAAAACGTCATTCCCTGTTTTGGAGATAAAGACAACATTTCCACCTTGACGGGCGGCTGTAACGGCTTGGTTAGCACCTTTACCACCGGCATTCATTAGAAAGGTGCCTCCGATGACAGTTTCGCCCGGGATGGGCAACCGATCGGATTTGATGACCATATCCGTATTGCAACTGCCGATCACTACGATCTTTTTGACATTCATATCTGGATTGTTGAAGATGATGGTAAATGTAACATTAAGAACACACCAAAAAGGTCAATTTATCACTAATTCTATTAATTACATTGAACATAGATATGTCTTATAAGATTGTATTTCAAGTATTTATGTGATATAAACATGAAAAATATTATCACTAATAAAATTTATGACAAATCATCCGATATTCTTCTAAATCCATATTTATCAGACAAAAGCCATGCGCATAATAGGACTTCGACTGCATGGAATAAGCTGCTTCAAAATCGACCCAAGGAGTAAATACTGTTTAGGAAGATAGATAGAGATTAGGGCTTGTACTTCGAATTCAACGAGCGGATAACCATAGTTTTTGAAAGAATATCGTGCATACCTACTTCGGTGACCATATAGGAAGCTGCTTCAAATGGTATGATACGTGCTATCGTCCGGATAACAATCTGTTTCAACTTGATAGACGACTGGTTGATAGAAACCACCTTGGTCTTCGTAATACGTTTTGCGAATGTCGGATGAAAAAAGTATTCTGAAATAAAATAATACAAAAAATAGCCTGGAATAATTAAAATATATGGCAACAACGTAACTATGGGATCACTATCCGCTTCTGGAGGGGTTGCTTTTACATAAACAATAAGGTATATCAACCTCAATACACCATAAATCAAAAGGAAGAAAATAGAATCTAGTATAAAATTTAGTAATCGAAACAATTTACTTGCCGGTTGAATATCAACTTCCATACCTTCTATTTGTTTGTTCCAAATTTCAAATTTCAATCCAGGAATGCTCCTGACTAAACTTTCAAAATGGCTGCTATCTGATGGCGTCAGATCTCGCTTTGGAATAATGTTAGCTGCACGATGGCTATGCTAGATCAGAAACGCATTTTTACTTTCGGTGACATTTGAGATAGATGACCATGTAAACCGGGATTCAAAACCAAAGCCTTTAGCCGATGCTCCATCTGTGTCAAACCTCTATTGGATAGGTTGGGTAAACTTCTTTTCCGAGCGAAATCCTTTGCGCGTCTGAAAATAGATTGCCCCCGGCACTATGAGTTAGATTATCGAGACAAAGAGCGCCATACGCAGTAAAGATGTATCATCAGGGTGACTCGAAAATACCAGTAAAAAATAGCAGACTGCAAAAAAAACAGATGACCAGGACAACCATAATTGAACCCTTCCGAAAATAATTATAGAAAGCAAATGGTAATACATCCTTAAGAAGAATGTAGGTTTGAACGTTTAAGGGTTGCATAAAATAATGATAAGCATCAATAAATTTAAAAACATTCACATTCACATCCAGGACACGAATAGCGCCTCTTCAATCATTTAACCTTTCTTACACAATCTATCACCGTACCATCCACCCATTTGATGACTGCTACTATTTCTTCTTCAAACTGAACTGCTGCAGGAACTCCGCATATTTTCTCTGCTTCGTCTTTAAGCTCACGAATGGTCCTGATCGGCAATGTAGATCCTTTTAATTTTTCAAGAAGGTCCGTTCGCAAAGGATTAATAGCGATTCCGCGTTCGGTCACGATCACATCTATCAACTCTCCCGGACCACAGAGCGTAGTTACTTCTTCGCGTATGACAGGTATCCGATCACGAAATAATGGAATGGGAAGAATAGTACATTTAGCAAAAAGACAATTTTGCCAGCCGCCAATACCGTGTAATAAAACACCATCAGAATGCGTCACCACATTAGCATTGTAACTGACATCCACTTCCGTCGCCCCAAGAATAACGACATCTACTAACTGGGCGAAATTGCCTTTGCTATGATAATTATAACTCGTAAATGGGCTGGTATCAACATGGGTCGGGTTTTCACGCATGGACCTTACACCTTCAAGATCGAACGTCTGGCCATCAAGTATATAGTCCACCAATCCTTCTTCCAACATCTTCACCAGATACGTATTACTTCCTCCGCGGGCAAATCGAGCCTTCATGCCTTTCGCTCGTAACATATCCGCAAAATAGATACCAATAGATAGAGCTGTTCCCCCTGAGCCTGCCTGGAAAGAAAAACCATCTTTTATAATTCCTGCTTCTTCGCAAAACTTTGCAGTCAAATCTGCTAGAAATAATCTGTCCGGGCTTTTTGTTATTTCTGTGGTGCCAGACACTATTTTTTCCGGAATCCCTACCCTGCCGACTTGCACGACATAATCAACATAGTTGCCTTGGATCTGCCATGGCCAGCATGGGAACGGAACAAGATGGTCCGTCACGACAATAACCTTACTTGCATACTGTGCATCCGCGAGAGCAAAACCCAATAGTCCGCACGCAGCTGGACCATCCAAACCGTTAGCATTACCAAATGAATCAGCAGTCGGAGCAGCAATCACGGCAATGTCAATCTTTACTTCACCGTCCTGCACTGCCTGGTATCGGCCACCATGTGAACGAAGTACACCTACACCATTCATCTTTCCTTCAGATGTAAATCGACCCAACTGCCCATTCATGCTTCCTTCTATGTGATGGATCGTCCCGTCTTCCAGATATTTGATGAGTGGCGTATGGCAATCAAATGATGCAGATGGAAACCAAATAAGATCTTTAATCCCCATCTCCGCGGCGATATCAAAAATCTGATTGGCGATGACATCTCCGTTTCTGAAATGATGATGTGTCGAGATGGTCATCCCGTTTTGTAATCCAGCTTGGATTAACGCTTGTCTGAGTGTGTCAATTGTTTTGTTGCCATCCGCAGGAAAGTCAATACAACTTGAAATCGGAGGGCCATATTTATTTCCATCCGGGCGATACTTTCCTACACCTTTATATGGGATGGCAGGATTGCCGTTTACCTCTATAGGTACAACTCTTCCCGCTGCGTTGATTACGGTGGTTACTAGCTTTTTCATGATGTTGCAATCTCTTCTTGATCAACCATCTTCCAATCATGTCTTAACCTTCCCAGTGATATGGCCAGATCAATAACCCTTTGCGCCCTTTTGACAACAGGTGCGTCTATCATTTTTGTTCCAAGCGAAACAGCACCAAGGCCTTGTTCGGTAGCCTCAGCGAAGGCAATCATGATTTTTTTTGCTTTTTCAATTTCTGGTTCAGTAGGTGCAAACCCTTCATGGATGTCCTTTAGTTGACGCGGGTGAATACAGCCCATGCCATCAAAGCCAAGTGCCTTTGATTGTCGGGCGTAAACTTTCAATGCATCAGCGTCACCTACATCCGAAAAGACAGAGTCTAATGCCTGAATGCCTGCAGCCTTGCAGGCATTGATAAGCTGGCATCGTGCAAAAAGTGTCTCCGTTCCTTCATGCGTCCGGTTGATCCCAAGGTCAGCCGTATAATCTTCCAACCCTATCGCCAGCGCGACTACATTGTCAGCAGCTTGTGCGATCTCAAAAGCCTTGATGACTCCAAGAGCACTTTCTATGATCGGGATAAGCCAAACCGTTTCTCGTGTCTTCGATCCTTTTGTCAGATTAGCAATACGATCATTCACTGCATGAATCTGTTCTGCACTTTCACACTTTGGAACAACGATAGCATTTACATGGTGCGGAATGATGAAATCAAGATCATCTAATCCACCTGGCACCTGGTTGATCCGGACCATTCGTTCAGCACCCATAAAATCGAGATGACGCAATGCATTTCTAACCAGATAACGCGCTTCTTTTTTCTTATGCACAGCTACAGCATCTTCGAGGTCAAGAATGATAGCATTCGATGAATGGATACCTGCATTGATCATCAAGCTTGGGGTGTTGCCTGGCAGATAGAGTCTTGAAATGCGATGCTGGTCGCGTGTTGTAGCATAGCCATTTTCCTGAAGCATTTCCGGCAAGTACGCCTTATCGGTATTTATGAGCTGGAGGATGGCTGCTTCAAGACGTGCCATGATTATAAAAGGTAAAGCACCTTTGTCCTCGATGATGAGGTGGGCGTGTTCAACTCCAAAGTACTTCAAGACATCCTTACTCAACTTGAGAATTGACGCTCCGTAAAGGACTTTCACTTTACTAGTCAGGTCGATGGTAATACCTCCAGAAAGGGTTAGTTCGAGCGAGATAAAACAATCAGACCGATCTTTCTCTCCTTTGTTACCTGCCGTTGCTATCGTGTTATTCATTGATTAAAATGTATTTAAAATAATTTCGCGCAGAGACGCAGAGGCGCAGTTTAAAACTATAACTAATGCAGCCCTCAGCCCTTTCTCTCCTAAACCTTCATAATGAAAGCATGCAGAGGCGCAGTTTTTCATTTTTCATTCTTCATTTTTCACTTATTGGGCCCACGCCGGTAATCCCGCTTCAAACCCGAGCCAGGGCATAATAACAAGATATAACATAATCGTCAGGATCACCAGGCTGATCAGATCCAACCAAACTCCACACTTCACCATGTCTGAAACGGTCACCCTTTCGCTTCCAAAAATAACTGTATTAGGCCCTGTTCCTGCAGGCATCATAAATCCAAGGGAGGATGCTACGGTGGCTGGTATCAATAACAGCAGCGGATTAATAGCCGCAGCAACGGCCATGCTGGCCAATACAGGTAAAAGAATATTGGCGGTTGCGGTATTGGAATTGAATTCCGTAAATATCATCACAAAACCAATGACTATTATCAGGACAATCAGGAAAGGATAATTGCTGATGAAAACCAACTGGTGACCAAGCCAGTCAGCAAGTCCTGTAGATTCAAATCCCGCAGCAATCGCATATCCACCACCTACAATCATTGCCACTCCCCACGGAACCTGGCTGGCAGCCTTCCAGTCCAACAGACGCTTTTCTTTATTGGCAGGAAGCATAAACAAAAGCATCGCTGCTGCAATAGCGACAGTGCTATCATGTACATAATCACCCAAACCAAGTAACGTAGCCCAGCCCGGAATAACTAGCTTTCCGAAAATCAAATCATCTCTAAAAACCCAACCAAATATCGCGAGGAGACAGATATAGATAACCCTTCTTTCGCCGTTTGTAATCTTACCAAGTGCTTTAAGCTCATCTTTTATGGTCATATCATTTTGGCTAAGGTTGCCTTTGACATCAAAATACCTGATGAGGTAAAAACAAAATATAGGTAAGAAGACAATTAAAATAGGCACCCCAATTTTAAGCCAGGCAAAAAAAGTGATCGGTGGCGCTTCAGGAAATAGCTTTTCCAAAATACCAATAAAAATAAGGTTCGTAGGCGTACCTATCAACGTAGCCAATCCACCGAGTGTAGCTGAATAAGCAATAGCAAGCATCAATCCGGTTCCAAACCTACTCTTGCCTGTCACAGACTCCTCTTCTTTGGCGATTATGGACATAGCAATCGGAAACATCATCACGGCCGCCGTCACATTGGCAATCCACATCGATAGAAAGGCAGTGGCTATCATCATACTCATCATGATTCGCTGCCTGCTGATCCCAAACATATTGACGATGACGAGTGCAATCCGCTTATGTAGATTTTGATTTTCAATAGCTTTTCCTAAAAAAAATCCTCCCAACATCATAAGTACGTAGTTGTGCCCATAATTAGATGCCGTTTCGTCTGCCGGCAAAATACCAAGCAGCGGATACAAGGCCAACGGCATAAAAGCGGTGGCAAACACGGGGATAGCTTCAGTGATCCACCAGATACTCATCAGCACGACCACAGCGGCTGCACTCTTGGCCTCTGTGCTCATGCCTCCTGGCGCCGGAAGTATCATAATGATGATAAAAGCGAATAGACCCAGGAAGAGGCCCGTGTATTTCGTTGAAAGTTTCAAAATGGATTCACATTTCCGAGTTCAGCAAGCGCTCCTCTTTGGTTCATCATTTTCTTTAGACGTTAATGTAAAAGCTACGTCCAAACCTAAATAAAAGAATCCGATCGTCTTCTTCAATAATTAGCTTATATTAGCAACTATAGATGTAATAAATATTGTTTAATTAATTGATATACAGATTTATAGATTAATAAATTGTTGTTATTAATACAACTATAAGTATAAATAAGCTTTTGGGAAACTGTTTCACAAGGCAACCGTTTAGGCACCAAATATGATTAAGACAGAAGCATTATTATATCTCGTCAACTCCATGACAAAGCCGGAAAAGAAGGCTTTCAAGATAGCGTCTGAAAGCAAACGGGTTTCCAATTATCTCAAACTTTATAATCTGATCGTAAAGGACAATGAAATCACCGCTGAAGCGCTCAGGGCTAAATACGTCTCATTATATCAGGGCGCATCATTTGATACTTCGGTCAACTACCTCTACAAAGTCCTGCTGGATACGATGCTTGAATTGAGAAAGGAACAAGACAGTTATTACAGTCTGTTTGATAAAATACTGAAGGCACGTATCCTCTTTGAAAAATCGCTCTACAAAGAATGCTTTGACCTGCTCCATAAAGTAATGGCCACCGCAAAAGAATTTGAAAATTACTACGCCCTTCTTATTTCTTCCAGATTCGAACTCGAATATTTATTGTCGCTTAATTTTCCTGATACGGACGAAAAAACACTACTCAACAAACATTTCAAACTCAATGAGACATTAAGGTTTACCCAAAAAATTCATCAACAAGCAGCATTGTATGAACTTCTCCGGCATCGTATGATCTACAAAGGTAATGCCCGATCTGAAAGCCAGAAAACATCTTTAAATGACCTCGTCGTCAGTGAGATGAGTATTGTGGCTTCGTCCAATCTCGAAAATCTGGAAATCAACAAATTGCATCAGATGTTTCAAGCCAATTACCTGATCAGCGTAGGGGATTACAAATCAGCCCTACATTCCTTTTATGAACTGAATACATTGTTCGAAGGAAATATGCACCTCTGGTCTGATCCCCCCATCTACTATGTGCTGATGCTTGAAGGTGTATTAGACAGTCTGCGAAGTCTGCATCAATATGAAGGCATGACGTATTTTATTCTTCAGCTCAAAAAACTGAGCACTCCTTCGATGAACTTCAATACAAATGTTACCTGCCTGATTTTTCTGTATGAACTCTTCCCTTCCCTGGATAAGGGCGATTTTATTGCATGTGATCAACTTGTAAAAACCTATTCCGAAAATCTGTTGAAGAAAACACAACTGCTCAGCCTCGCAAGGCACGCAGAATTGTCATTGTATCTCGCCTTGGTTCAATTTGGATTAAAAGAGTTTAAAAAGGCTCAAAAGACACTCAGCAAAATCATAGCCACAAGTAAAGGGTATACTTATCTACCACTATACCGAACGATACGTTTGGTCAACCTGATGATAATGTATGAATTGCGGGAATTTGAGCTCATTAAGCTGGAGACCCGCACGATTAAAAGGGATATGCATACAGAAGGCAAGGAATATAAGATAGAGCGAAAAATTTTGAGTTTCGTTAATAAACCAAATCTACCTATCTCTGCCATTAAACGAAAACTGATGTGGGAAAAAATAAATAAGGATTTTGATCTCATTCATCACGATGTTTACGAACAACAGACATTACGGCTTTTTGATTTTTCAGCATGGATAGAGAGTAAAATCCGGAAAATTCCGTTGTCTGAAGTGCTGGTGCACCGTATTTGATTGTTTGCTCAATAAGCACCTTTACAAACGCACAGAATTCAGATACCCTGCGCTAAGCGATTGTATATTTCAAGCAGTTTCTTCGATTCATTTTCCCAGGTGAGTTCCTCTGCAGCGGCACGACATGCATCAGTCATAGCCTGATATACATCAGGGTGCTGGTCAAGGTATTGAACTGCTTCCGCTATTTTCTCCACGTTGACTTTATTGATGAGCAGTGCACAAGCATACTTCGCACAGATGTTGGCATACTCCGGATAATTCATATTGATCGAAGGCAGGCTGGCATGAATCGCATCAAAAAATTTATTCGGTAAAGAGAAATAGTCATTAAGACTACCCGCTTCCCGTAAATTGATGCCTAACCTCGCTTGGTCCATCAATTGGGGTATAACATCTGGATGAACCCAGCCTAAAAAAGTCACGCGATCCGCTACCCTACTTGATCTGGAGAGCTCTTTTAGCTGATCAGTGATATCACCTTCACCCGCGAGCCATAAATGCCATTCGGGAAGCAGTTTCATCGCAGAAATACAAGCTTCCAACCCTCTTCCGATATTCAAGGCGCCTTGGTAAAGCAATATTTTTTCCTTGGGTTTATCGGAAACCGCAAAAGGTGGTTTTGATTTTACCGGAGCGATGTTGCGAATGATATCAAAGCTAACTCCATACCTAGAACTCATCAGCGAAGCCAATTCCTCACCAACTGTATAGCAAGCATCAAATCCGGGAATCGTCCGTTTCCCGATCCATTCCCAGATCGATTTTATAAATGGACGGTGCTGCAATTCTGGAACCTCTGAAAAATATTCATGCGCATCGTAGACTGTCTTTTTTCGCTTAATCCATCCGGCCAGACGCACAGCAACAGCTGTATCCAGATCACACGCGCAGGCAATATCAAAATCACTGGTAAGTAAATGAAAAAACAGGCGCTTGTTGTACTCGATGTAAAACAGCGGACCTTTATTGAAAAAACATCGGAGTCTGTGACCGTTGAATAATTCCGGATTAAATAATATAGAATCCTTTCTAATACGGCCAACAAGCGTAACATCAGCGCCGTTCTCTGCCAATGCAGCGCAAATCCTGAACATCCTCCTGTCATACGTGAGGTCGTTGGTCACTGTGAATATGATTCGTTTGCCGGTCATGCGTTATTTCTTATGACGGTATATTCTGTCGTCTACAATTTTTATCCTGTTTTCATCAGCCAGCTGTAATATTTCCTTTTTAATGGAAGGCTGCTGTTCTGTATTGTACTGAGAAAGTAAATCCTTTACTGTAATTCCATCCTGATCCTCCAACATCTTGTAGATAGCCTTGATCCATTCCGTTTTACCTTTCACATGTTGAAGGCAACGATCACAATGTCCACAAGGTTGTGCTTCAGCCTCATCAAAATAACGTCTGATAAAAACTTCCCTGCAATCCACATCCTCTTTTAGATAGGAGAGCATAGAATGCATCCTGGCATAGGCATGCTTTTTCCGGAACGCATACGCCTTGAGGTTGATAGAAAAATTTTGCTCAGGTACTCTTTCTCTCAAAAGGGTAATTTGATTTTTAGCTTTTGGCGCTTTATACTCGATGATGCTCAATGCATGTAATCGGAGTAATTGTTTCTTTACTTCCTTCTCGTCCCACTTTAGGTATGTAGCCAATCTGCCTTCGTGGATCTGAACAGAAGAGGACCATAGCCCTTCATAACCACGCAACAAAGCTTTAGTCACCAGATCTGTTTTCGGATCAGCCAATTGGTAGGTATAAAGCGTTTCCTGGTCCGCTAAAATCTGAAGTGTACTCCCTCTGAATGCAGACTCGTCAATCAGTAGCCAGCCATCTTTTGCCAGAATATCGAGAGCAACATACACCTCTGCAATCCGAAACCCAAATCGGGCAGCGTATAATTCAAAATCAAACTCAAAAGTTTCCCCTAAGCCGGACCCCACTGCTGTATCCAGAAAAATATGCAATGACCTATACACTCGTCTCAGCTCCTCAAGATCAGGAAAACTACTTTCGACCCTTGTGACGAGGTTTGTTTCGCTTGATGGTTTGACGACGATAATACAGTAGGCATCATCTCCATCTCGGCCAGCCCGTCCGGCTTCCTGGTAATAGTCTTCTATACCAGGTGGAAGATCATAATGAATGACCAGTCTGACATTACTTTTATCTACCCCCATCCCAAAAGCATTCGTGGCAACAATAACACGTTTATCACCACTGATCCATTCCGACTGAATGATATCTCGCTTCTTTAAATCCATACCGCCATGGTAGGCCACCGTATCGATGCCTTTGATGGTCAGCCACTCGGCCAATTCAATGCACTTTCTTCGGTGCCTGGCATAAACAATGGCTGATCCGGTTGACTTCTGTAGCAATCGCTCGATGTATGGTAGCTGATCTTGGCGATGGATGACATGGTAGCGCAGATTACTTCTTGCAAAACTATCTTTGGTCACCAAAGGCTTTTTCAGCTTCAGTCGCTCAATGATTTCTTCTTTAACTTCTTTGGTTGCGGATGCAGTAACTGCCAGAACAGGTATTTTAGGAAATAAGGTGCGCAAATCTCCAATCTCAAGATAGGATGGCCTGAAATCATGACCCCATTGAGATATACAATGGGCTTCGTCAACGGCAATGAGTTGAACAGGCATGGATTGCACACGTTCTCTGAACATTGGCGTTTTCAATCGTTCAGGCGAAACGTAAAGCAATTTGGTTTTTCCAAATCGCGCATTATCAAGCAGCCTGTCAATATCTGCATTTCTTAATCCGGAAAAAATAGCCTCTGCGGGAATACCAAGCGATTTAAGACGGTAGACCTGATCTTTCATCAACGCGATAAGCGGTGATATGACAATGGTGAGTCCATCGTTAACCAATGCGGGCACCTGATAACAAAGCGACTTTCCTCCACCTGTAGGAAGTAAAGCAAGGACATCTTCACCCGCGAGGACATAGTCTATGATTTCCTTTTGTTGCGGCCGGAAGGAAGTATATCCCCAGTATTGTTTAAGTATGTCTTCAGCTGTCTTCAATGGTGGCGAAAATAGGTCAATCAGAACTTAGGATTAAGAATGGTCCTGTTATTATGTCGTCTTATTTTAAAATCATCGGACCATATTTCAACCGGGATACTTACTCTAAATGTCATCACTCCGAACAAATCCTTTGTCTCTCGATTAGAGCGTGCTGCTCCGGTGGTGACGATGACAGGGTCGGTTCCAAGTTTTTCCCCCTCCCTGTTTGCTAAAGCGGCAGTCAAAGGGCCTGCTTTTTCAAGCAATTCCGGATAAGTGATATAAATCGTACTGGCATCGTCAAGATAATCGGTGAACGTGTAAGAAAGCATTCCTTCAAGCGCCAGTATCAGCCCTCCTTTATGGACGTATTTCAATCCCCCTCCAAACTGTAATGAAGGTTGAAACCTCGAATAAGGTTTCTGTTCAGGATAATCGTCAAGAAACTGGCCTTCGGTACCCAAAGGATGCAATGAAACTTTATTTCCCTGGTAAATCGTCCTGGGGTTGAAATAGAAAATGCTGGCACCTATAGAGACAAATGGGGTAAATGAGTTTGGTGTTTTATTGCTGAAGCCAAATATATTCCAGTCAGCACCTGCTGCCAACTGGATGACTGGCGCAAAAAAATCCAGATTGCGAGCTTGAGAACTTACATTCTCGCTTAAAGCATCGTCACCTGATATCCTTGTATATAAGAGATCGGCTCTCATCTGAAACCGCCTGGATAGTTCATAGGAACTATGCACGCCAATGACTGGTCCGAGACGTACTTTAAACCCATCCTGAAGGCTATAGGAAGCCAGATCCCCTTGATAATTTGAAACACCTGCTATAATCCCTACCTCACCCTGCCCCATCAAATGTGGCAACAATGCCGGGGCTATAAAAAATAAAAGGTACAGGAAGAAGCGCAATTTGAGTCTCTTTTAATGAGTAAATGTTATGCATGGGTGAACAATCCGGATCAAAGATAGAGAACGTCTTATATAAGCGGAATTTATATATAAGGAACAATCCATGCATGAGCTTTGACTTTCGATCCACCTACGGAACGGATTAATCCAAAATTTCTATAGGCCTTTGAACAATATCCTATTATTGTCATTCATTTGATCTAAGCCTTAATACTTCAATTTAACGTATGTCTAGTTTAAGAATTTCGATTATCACCGCCTTATTTGCATTTGTTTGCCTCTTTACTCCGATTCTGGCACAGGAAGCTTTTGAAAAATGGTATCAACAGGGGGCTGAGAGTGAATTTCCAAATGGTATCCGATCCGAAGAATGGTATAAAACGGCGCCTGCTGCAAAGCCAATGACCGTTATTGTCGCTGTGATGGATAGTGGTGTTGATATTGATCACCCTGATCTAAAGGCCAATATCTGGATCAATGCAGATGAGATACCCGGAAACCAGAAAGATGATGATCTCAACGGATATGTAGATGATATCAATGGATGGAATTTTATCGGAGGACCTGATGGCCAAAGCGTAATCTTTGAATCTTTAGAGTTAACCCGACAATATGCTATCGAAAAGCAAAAATGGGAAGGTATCGTCACTGATAGGCTGAAAGGGCAAAGGAAAAAGTCTTATGACGCTTATCTTATTAAAAAGGAATTGGTAGAATCAAAACGTGAAAGGGCTACAGAAGAGATCCGACAGGTGGAGGAAATGGAAATGATTGTATTCAGTGCCCTTATGGCAGCACAAAAGGAACTTGATGGTGATTCGCTTGACGTCGCGAGGCTTGAGCAATCCACCAATGAAGATGTGTTGATTGCCTCCCGGATCATACGGAGTGTTGAGGAGCAGGGCGCCGTAGTTGAAAGTATAGATTGGTTGTTAGCGGTCGCTGCTGATCAATTTACAGCACAAAAAGAACCTGCGCAGAAGATTCTGGCATACTCCTACAACCCTGACTTTGATTCAAGATTGATAGTAGGTGACACCTACGACGATTATGAAAACAAATCCTATGGAAATAATATGGTGAATGGTGAATTTGCTTACCATGGCACACATGTGGCAGGCATCATTGGTGCCGTGCGTGATAATGGGGAAGGAATGGATGGGATAGCTGATCATGTGGCCATCATGGGCATCAAAGTTGTACCTGATGGCGATGAGCGCGACAAAGATGTTGCAAATGGCATACGCTACGCCGTTGACAATGGGGCTCAGGTCATCAATATGAGCTTCGGAAAAGGCTATTCCCCTGAGAAATGGCTGGTGGACCAGGCGATGCGTTATGCTGCAAAGCATGATGTGTTGCTTGTATCAGGTGCAGGAAATGAAGGATCTGATATTGACAAAAACCCCAAATACCCAAATGATACGTATCAGAAAAAACCTTGCCTTGGCAAGAAACAAGCGCCCAACCTTATATCCGTTGGTGCATTATCTCCTGATGGAGGCGAACAAGCTATTGCGGAATTTTCAAACTATGGCAAAAAGGGAGTGGATGTCTTTTCTCCCGGGGTTTATATTTATTCAACTACACCTGACAGCACCTACGACTATGCGAGCGGCACAAGTATGGCAGCTCCGGTAGTATCGGGCGTAGCTGCACTTATCAGATCCCGTTATCCTGAGCTGAGTGCAAAACAGGTGAAAGAAATCATTATGAACAGCTCCCGGAAATTACCTCCTATGGTCATACAGCCGGATACATTTGACAAAGTGCCACCAGCAGAGATGAGCGTAACCGGTGGGATGGTGGATGTCGTTGCGGCAATGGCCCTCGCTAGTTCCACCAAAGGCAAGGCAAAAAAGAAGAATAGAATTGAAGCTAGTGAATACGTTTTTCCTGCAGGAAAAACTTAATCAGTAAGGTAGTATCTGCATACAACTGCTTACAGCACACGCACTTCTTTGATATATTCTTCACCTAGCCTTTCGTTGATCCGGGTTCTGATATTTTCTCTCATAATCGTCAGTTCGGATTTAAGCGATGAGGAATCTATAAAAAGGAGCAGGACGTGATCATCCAGCTTGATCCTGCTGGTATACCCGCTGATCACGGGGCCCATAAGTTCTAACCACATTTTTTCAACTCGAGTCTGGTACAATTTAGCCCGGAGCTGAGGGGATTGGGCAAAAACGTATAGCCAATCCTTTAATGGCCGGTTATTGTCTCCTTTCATTGTTTAAAGATAGAGGTTATAAGTTTATGCGTTGTAATTGCAAAGCTCAGCTTTGCTGACACCTGATCGTCGGTCAACCGACGATCAACGGTATTATTTTGGAACAGCCTGCGACCGCTGCTTGATTAAAATCCCCAGGTGGTTTTCTCTAAGTCATCTCAATAGACTGGATCATGTCACCGGGTAGAAAGCCGCTCACCCGTTTACTACTCGTATCGGAAATAAAAACCTGGCCAAACGCTGGTGCCATGAGAATCTCCATCAATCTATGTAACCTGCGTTCATCGAGCTTGTCGAAAATGTCATCCAGGATGAGAAGCGGTTTGTATCCGCTCTGGTCGCGTAAGATCGTGTACTTACTGAGGTGAAGTGCAAATATGAGTGATTTGACCTGTCCCTGAGACCCGTATTCTCTCGCGGACATGTTTTTGATGGATAACTTATAATCATCTTTATGAATACCTGCGTTTGAACGACCAGTGTTTTTATCTGCTTCCCAATTCATATCCGCAAGGATATGATAGGGGTACTCGTGCAGTCCCGATTCATAACGGAGATCAATATTTTCCCTGTTTTCAGCCAACGTTAGATAGGTTTTACTTATTAAAGGCCCGAGGACATCGACTACCCATTTTCGTTTTTGATAGATCAGGTCAGCAAGTGGAGACATCTGTTCGTCATATGTAGTCACTACTCGCTGCAAATCCGGAAAACCTTGTTTTAGTGCTGCACTGCGCATCTCCAGCAGATGATTATACATGACCAATGCTTTCAGGTAGTCATGATCGATCTGGCATAAAAGATGATCAATGTATCGTCGCCGGGACTGGCTTGATCCATAGACCAGATCAATATCCCTTGGGGCAGAAAACACCACCGGAATAAAACCAAGATGCTCACTGATGCGTGGTATAATCGTATGATCGAGAACCAACTCTTTCAATGATCCTGGTTTGACTTTAATAATGAGCTTATGAACTTCAGCATCTTTAAGGATATTTCCTTCAAGTCTGAAAAAATTTTCTTCCTGCCTGACAACTCTCTGATCAAAAGGGGTGAAATAACTTCGGCCCAGGCTGAGATAATAAACGGCGTCCAAAAGATTGGTTTTACCAATACCGTTCAGGCCTGAAATAAGGTTGAATTTGTCCCCAAAACTGAAGTGGGCCTCCGTATAGTTTTTATAATTAGTCAATACTACCTCTCGGATTGCCAGGGACTTCATAACCGTGTTAATGCAGATAAGCTTATCTTTGTCAGGCGGCTAATATAGTTTTTATGGCTCAGGTAAAAGAAAAAAAGACAAGTAAACAAATGGCAGGAGCGTCTAACGGTCTGGATGTCACGACATATAGGCAATGGTACGAAACCATGCTTAGGATCCGACGATTTGAGG
This sequence comes from Chitinophagales bacterium, assembly GCA_038203965.1. Classification (GTDB taxonomy): domain Bacteria; phylum Bacteroidota; class Bacteroidia; order Chitinophagales; family Saprospiraceae; genus Opimibacter. The sequence goes on from JBBRDL010000058.1 coordinate 20,559, forward strand.
AAAGGGCATTGAAAATGTACTCCGTCAATAAAATCCGTGGGTTTCTTCATGTGTATATAGGCCAAGAAGCTATTGCTGGGGCTATCACCACAGCTCTCCGGTCCACTGATCCTATTGTAACGGGTTACCGTCAACATGGTATTGCCCTTTGCAGGGGTATTTCCAGCGCGGCTTGTATGGCAGAATTGTTCGGTAAAGAGACGGGGATCAATAAGGGTAAAGGGGGCTCTATGCACTTCTTTTCCAAAGCGCACCACTATTTTGGCGGCAATGGAATCGTTGGGGCACAGATTCCTATTGGCACGGGGATAGCTTTTGCTGAGCAATACAAAGGAACCGAAAATATATGCCTGACCATGTTTGGTGACGGTGCTGCACGCCAGGGATCCCTTCATGAATCTTTCAATATGGCGATGATCTGGAAACTGCCTGTGCTGTATGTGGTTGAAAACAACCATTATGCCATGGGTACCTCGATCTCCAGAACCAGCAATATCACAGAACTGTATAAGCTTGGCTTGTCCTATGATATGCCGTCATCAGCTGTAGATGGAATGGACGTGATCAAAACGCATTATGCGATGGCTGAAGCTGCAGCGCATATCCGTTCAGGTAAGGGGCCTTATCTGCTTGAAATTAATACCTATAGATACCGTGGTCATTCGGTCTCGGATCCAGCTAAATACCGCACCCCTGAAGAACTTGAATCCTACAAGGAAAAAGATCCGATCGCCCAATTGAAGGCTTATATATTGTCACATAAGATATTGACAATCACCGAACTGGAAGTAATTGATAAAGCGATAGCTGAAGAAATTGATGAAGCTGAGTTATTTGCTGAAAATTCTGCTTTTCCACCGGCGTCTGAATTGTTTACTGACAACTATTTGCAGGAGGATTATCCATTCACAAGAGACTGAGGCCGTTAGACAGTCACGCTTCCTCCAAAAGATAAGGTGAATTTATGGTCGCCGTTTGATTTCGGTCTTTCTTACATTCGCCTGATCACACGCCAATTAGAAATTAAGTTTCTGACTAATATCTTGTTCCTTTGGCTATTTAAGCCAAATGATTACTTTTGCACCACTTTTTAAAAATCAATATTTCAATGGCAATCAGAAGAAAGCAGGAAAAAAAGAATGAAGGGACCCTTCTTGACCTTACCCAGGCAAGAATGCAAGCCAATAACTTCTTTGAAAGAAATCAAACGATGGTCATTGGCGTTTTAGCCGGGCTGGTTATCCTGATAGGTGGATGGTTTGTTTACACCAACCTCATCAAGCAACCCAAGGAAGAGAAAGCTATGGCGCAAATGTGGATGGCCCAATTCCAATTTGAACAGGATTCTTTCCAGGTAGCCCTTGAAAATCCAGGAGGTGGGCATAGCGGTTTCCTGACCATCATCAAAGATTTTGGTGGAACCAAAGCTGCTAATCTGGCAAAATATTACGCAGGCATTTCCTATCTCAACCTCGGCAATTTTGATGAGGCCTTAAAATATCTCAACGATTTTAATCCTGATGGTGCTGTTGGTCCAACGTTAAAATTCGGAGCCCTAGGTGATACCTACTCAGAATTAAATCAGATGGATAAAGCCAAGACCAGCTACAATAAAGCGGCGACAACCTCTGCCAATGAATTGCTGGCTCCTTATTACCTTAAGAAATTAGCTTTATTGCATGAATCTCAGAATGAAACGGCTAAAGCGCTTGAGATTTACAAAAGCATCAAGTCTAAATACCCTAACAGCAACGAAGCGCT